>JABSOG010000539.1 GCA_013216025.1 Algicola sp.
TAATCAGCAATATACCAAGCGTCGTACCACGTTTTTAGGATTTGAGGCCTATCCTTCGCACTAACAGCCAAACCCCAGTCAACACTCTTTAAGAAGGCTGAAGCATTACTCCGATTGGCCAAAACTTGTATTTCGTCATTAATAATTCGGTCAGTTGCCTCATCCGGTTTTTTGCCCGTTAAGCAAAGATATGCAACGGCAGCCAAAGCGTAAATATCAGTATGAGGGCCTAAATTGGCTTTGCTGCTATATTGTTCTAAAGGCGCGTAGCCAGGCGTTAGAATGGCAGTGAGTGAGCGGCTTTTCTCTTCTATGGCTTGCCGGGCTGCACCAAAATCAATCAAAACAGGTGTCTTGTCTTTATTAAACATGATATTAGAAGGCTTTATATCACGATGTAAAATGCCACCATCATGAACTTGCTGCAAACCATTCATGATAGGTCCTATGATATTCCGCACTCTGGCTTCGCTCATCAAGACTCTTGTTTGTTCATCTTGATACGACTCATTTTTTGGAAAAAAATCACTTAAACATCCGCCTTCCAAGTATTCCATCACTAAATAAGCGGTGCCATTTGCTTTGAAAAAACGGTATATCTGAACAATATTGGGTGCATTGAATTTGGCCAGTGTCTTGGCTTCTTGTAGAAACGCCTCCAAACCCCATTTATACATATCCTCTGTCACGACACTTTTAGGCACTATGTTGGTGTCATCCTGCCGTAATGCAAAATCGCTCGGCATATACTCTTTAATAGCCACACTTTTATCCAAGTTGGTATCAAAAGCCAAATACGTCAAACCAAAGCCACCTTCACCGATTAGCTTGTCAATACGATACTCGCTAAGCATATAACCGGGTTGCAGTGCATGTAGATTCATAGTCAAAATCCTGTATATAGCGGTTAGGAAATTTAATATTAAAAGGAATATTAATTGTGTATAAAATCAGCAAACACCATCAGTGTAAACAAACCACAGTGTTCATTTTTGGCATGGTTTCAGCTAAAAACACGCACAGACATACAACGCGATCTATTTACCTAATTTTAATTTCACTTTATTAAATTTCGTCGCAACTCGTTTGATTAGTTTCCCTTCCTTCTCATCTCTATCGCTCTCGCCTTGTTTTACTTGAGTATATACCTGTTGTAGACGCTGATTTAGTTCTGAAAACCCCTCAAACTCATAGATTTTTAGTTTCACAGAACCACTGGTGGTATACCATTGGTTATCAAACGCCTTTAAGTTTTCGAAACTTAACGATTTATCATTCAGCAATTTATCAAAAACGCTCTGCAACTGAACCTCCTCCAGCATATTGTTGCCGGGAATGATTATTTCCCGCCCCTTTCGCAGTACTTTATCGATACCCGGGTTCAAACTGACTAGCTTGCTAATGGTTACGTTGTATTTTTTTGAAATGGCAGACAGAGTATCTTTTTCGACTATTTCGTATGTTTTTGAACCAGGTATATTAATGCGTTTGCCCGCAATCAAGAGATTTTTAATACCAGGATTTGAAATGCTCAGGCTGTCTATAGACACATTATATTTTTTTGATATGCCGTACAGCGTTTCGTTAGTAACCACCTTGTGGACCACAGGTTTTAACTGCAACTTTTCAACACTCGCCGTTTTGGCAGGTTTCTTTACAGGTTCATCTTCGGCTGCCGTTTTTTCACTTTCAACAGGCGTATTGACCACTAACAACTCAGTCTCGCGCTCATCAGGTTGAACCGATTCAGGCTCTGCTTTTTCTTCAGTTCCTTGAACCACCGCCACAGGCTTAATCTGCTCTGAATCGGCTACCACAACAACCTGCTCTTCTTTTTGCTCCTTGTCGTGCACTTCGTCCTGCGAAGCAAGAGTGTCATCATCTTTATCGTCTGTTGACAGTAACGGTTCTTCAACTTGGACCGTAACAGAATCGTTGGCAGGTTTTTTATCCGGGGTCTGTGGCTCTTCAGTTTCGTCATCAACAACTTGACTGGCGACAGGATCTGGTTTAGTCGTGGTATTTGCGAGTACAGGTGATACCGGATCAACATCAGCCGTAACTATGATAGGCGCATTGTCTATTTCCAGGTTTTCTATTTCATCCAACATTTTTATGATGTATTCGTTTTTGGCCATACGCAGCGGGTCGGTTGATTCTTCAAAGCTGAGCTTTTCTTTAAACACTGCGATCTTCCATTGGCTTTGTTCTTCCGGCGAACTGTCATCCCACAGTTCAAAGAACAATTCATCTTCTTCAATTTCAACCTTGCCATCTGCTGTCATTTGGTCAAATTGTTGTGAAAAGTTCTCTGGTTCAGGTGTCGCAACTGGCTCAGGTATTTTGACTGGAACGATAGTGGCCGTCGGATCTGGTGTTTGCTGTTTTACCGGTTCATTCGTTGCAATTGGCGTCTGAGGTTCATTTTGTAACATGAAAAAAGCCCCGCCAGATACCACAACCAACGACAACAATGCCAAACCATAAAGTTTGTGTTTTGAATTTATCGAGGGTTCGGGTAATTGATCTTGTACAACGGGGGCTGGGGGTTTGTCATTACTCAGCGGTGTCTGTTTAGTGATTTCTTTTTGTGCAGGCTTTTCAACCTGCACTTGCTTTGGTGCAGGTGTCGGCTGTGGCGATGGTGTTGATTGCAGCACTTTTGATTTTCTGAGCTTGTTCGGCTGAACTGTTGCATCGTCAATATCATCACCAGCCAGTATTTTATCAATCAACGTACGTCGCTGTTGTCGATAGGTTTTGTTATCAAGACGGCCAGCGGCATAGGCCTGGCTTAATTTTAAGAGTGAATGCGCCATGGTTACCTCTACAGCGTTCTGACCAGTCTGAAACCGGTATATTTTCTGATGTCTGCGTCTATGTCGTTTGTGATATTCTTACGTGAGTCAACGGTGCATTTTTTTGCTTCGTCTTCCCAGCCTCCACCAACGGCCTGCCAACTTGCCCCGTCTTTAACCACTTCTTGTGCGTTACCCAGATAATGGGTAAACCCCCACCCATTACGGGACTTTTTGTAGTTATAACTGACTTTTTGCATTTTAAAGCCCCTGACCACTTTACCGCCAGAACGCCTTTTGCAATTGATGTATTGAGGTTTAGAACTGCTCGCTTTTCCTTTGGCTGCAAACTGCCACTGCTGGTAGGATGGCAGTTGATAAGTACCTGCTGTGACGTTTGATAACCAGCTGGCATAAGCCTGCATTTGATTAATGTCTAAATTGGTCACTGGCAATAACGACTCCCCTTGTTGTGGCTGGCAATTGCCAGAAGCTTTGCAATATACGTTGTAATCACCAATGGTGATTTCATAGCGGGAAATCGCAAAATGACGACCGTTCATTTTAGGAATAACAATCAACCGGGGACCTTTGGTTGAACCATCAACAAAGTCAAAACAGGTTTGCCTTGTCGATTTACCTCTGCCAGCCATACTCACTTTACATGCATTGGCATTGGTTACAGCTGTAACCGGCGGTTTAACCGGATCAGGCGTTGTTACAGCGACTGTATCTGTTTTCTTATTTTCAATTTCTTTTGTCGATGCAGCGATGACTTCAGACAGTATAATATCGCTGATAAATGCCTCATTAGGATATTTGGTCTTAGCCTCAGCCAACATTTCTCGGGCTTGGATCGGATCACTGGAATCAGCCACTGTAATTCGATTGGCCAATCTAACAGCAGCCAGTCTCTTTTGGGTTTTCGCAGGTGAACTTTGATAACCAATTTGCTTTGTCAGCCATTTTTCTGCCGTCACAAAGTCTTTCTTTTGTATTGCCTGATTTGCCAGCTTTTGCAACGCATTAGCCAAGGCTTTGTTGGCTTGTTGATTGATAAATGCGTCATTGTCACGGTGTTCTTTCAGTTGTTTTAATTTAGACTCTGCCGATTTGATGTCTAGGGCTTGAACTTGTGCCATAAAGCTTGTTTGCAGGCTTTCATTTCGGGCTTGTTGGCGGATTTTTTGTTTGTTTGCATTATATTGGATACGAGCAGTAGCAATCGCTTGGCTCGTCTGGTCAATTGATGTGAGTTTCGGATCAAAGTTTTTGGCCTGTTCAATCGCCTGTGTTGCTTTGGTGAAATAGTCTTTATTTTTCAGCGATTCTGCATGTTGCACAAACTGTTCTGCGATTTTGCGGCGCAGACCTCTTGAAGCTATTTTATCGACTTCGTTGGTTTCATAACTTTTTATCAACTTTTCAAGCTCACTAACATTTTCATGAAAATCACCAGCACCCAGAATGCTCACAATTCGCGCTTCAATGCCATCAAGCTTTTGCTGTATTTTCTTGCGCTTGTTTTCACTGATTCGCTGTTTAACATCACCAACCAATTGTGCCAACGCTTGCGATGCAGGCAACAAAGTATAAGCCTGATTACCAAAAGCCAGCGCTTGCTCCAAATCGTTATTGGCCAATAGCAAACCTTGGACCCTCAACAATTCGATAGTTTTGTCTTTAGCGCTGCTAATCAACAGGTTGGCATTGTCCAGCACTTCAAGTTCATCGATAATTTTCAATGCTTGTGTGGCTTGAACTATGGTCATCTTATCGATTTGTGTGACTTGCCTTAATTGTTTTTCTAACGCGGCAATATTCTGCGCCTTTTGCAATGAAACCCGTTGTTTATCTGCTTCGGCCAATTGATTATTGGCTTGGTTTTTTGCGGTTTCTATCGACTGCTCACCCAATCTCAATTGGGTTTTTGCTTGCTCTGTAGCAGCCATAGCCAAACCCTGAGTAATTGCCTGACGGGCTTTTTGCCAATTTTTCTGGGCAATTTCTTTTCTAGATTGCCTTAACCAACCATTAGCAACGGTATCTTTCGCCCCGTCAACAATGGCACTTGATGCGCCCAATTCAACCAAGCTTTTAAGGATCGAATCGGCTTTAGCAGGTGTTGTTCGACTAGTTTGAGCGATATTGCGCAGCAGTTCACTCACTTTGTCATCAAAGGCACTTTTAGCTGTTGTCACGGTGTCTTTGTACTGTTCAAGCTCATCTTGACTCATGATAGATTCAAACTTGTTGATGGTTGTCAGCGCATCATCCCATTGCTGTTGTTTTATTTGACCATCAACAGCGGTTGCCAACTTGGTGTTAAACCAGGACGACACTCGCGACAACACCGCACTGCCTGAGTGGGCTTTTTCAAGTGCATCGATAGACCTTAATTTTTGTTGGTAATCAGACAACGTGCTATTTTGGTCAAAATGCAGCAATTTATCTTCCAAACCGGTGATCAGCACTTTTTGCTGATCTGCACTGATACTGGTCTGAATGCTTGCTTTTGTTCGCCTAATATTGGCTAGGTAGTCAACAAATACGACTTCATCTGCCAATACTGCCAAAGCAAAATCAACCAGTTCGTTGGCCTTGTCATAATTACCAATGGCAATCAACTGTGCAATATTGTCCTCTAGCAGTATCGCTGGTTCCTTATTTTGTAGGCTTTTACTGTCCCGATCGACCTTTCGCAATGTCTGCCATATCTGCTTTAACTGAGTGTAATTATCGAGGAACTGATCTGAATTTGACAACAGCGTGGCCAAATCACCATCCAACTCGGCAATCCTTTGATTTCTCGAATCTTCGAAAGCTTTTATCATTTCAGAGACGGCAGCCAATCGAATATAGAGTTTATTAGCGATTTCAACATAAGGCGTGCCTTTTTCGTATTCATCGTTTTTTGACAGCGATTCAAGCCTGCTTTTGAAATAATTTATCAATGCGGCTTCAACCCTGAGGTCTGCAAAATAACGCTGCTGTTCGCCCGCATTGGTTTCCATCAAAGCGGTCACCTGACTTTTTATTTCTTGATGGTTGGTGCTGCCAATCAACAAAATAAAATCATCTACCTGGCCTTTGCTATATTGGTTAAAACCGAAATAACCCAAGGCACCGACA
>JABSOG010000540.1 GCA_013216025.1 Algicola sp.
TATCTTTTCGCGATTGCTTAAAGAACGAGTGATCTTTTTGACCGGACCGGTTGAAGATCAAATGGCCAACTTGATTGTTGCCCAGCTGCTGTTCTTGGAATCAGAAAGTCCAGAAAAAGACATTTTTATCTACATTAATTCGCCAGGCGGTTCGGTCACAGCCGGTATGGCGATTTATGATACTATGCAGTTCATTAAACCAAATATCAGTACCGTGTGTATTGGTCAGGCAGCCAGTATGGGCGCATTCTTGCTTTCAGGCGGTGCCAAGGGCAAACGTTATTGTCTGCCGAATGCTCGCGTGATGATCCATCAACCTTTGGGTGGCTTTCAGGGGCAAGCATCAGATTTTGAGATCCACGCCAGAGAAATTCTCAATATTAAAGAGAAATTAAATCGGTTATTAGCCGAGCATACTGGTCAGGAATTTGATAAAGTAGCCAATGATACTGATCGGGATAACTTTTTAAGTGCGGCCGAGGCAGTAGAATACGGTTTGGTTGATGAAGTAATGACCAACAGAAACATCAAATAAATTGATGTTGGCGCCAGGTCTGACTCTAAAGACACTTGGCGCCTTTTAAGAGACTTGTAAGTGAGGTTGTTAAATGTCGGAAGACAATAAAGATGGTGGCAGCACAAAGTTGCTTTACTGTTCCTTCTGCGGTAAAAGTCAACATGAAGTAAAAAAGCTGATCGCCGGTCCTTCAGTATATGTCTGCGACGAATGTGTGGAGTTGTGTAACGACATCATTCGCGAAGAAATTAAAGAGATCACCCCCAAAAAACCTTCAGACAAATTGCCGACGCCACGAGAAATACGTGAAAATCTGGACGATTATGTCATAGGCCAAGACCACGCCAAAAAAGTGTTGTCGGTCGCGGTTTATAATCATTATAAGCGTTTGCAAAGCGGTGGTGTTAAAGACAACGTTGAGCTGGGCAAGAGTAACATCTTGATGATTGGCCCAACCGGCAGTGGTAAAACCCTGCTGGCTGAAACACTGGCCAGAATGCTTGACGTGCCGTTCACCATGGCAGACGCCACCACTTTAACCGAAGCGGGTTATGTGGGTGAAGACGTTGAAAATATTATTCAAAAGTTGCTGCAAAAATGCGACTACGACGTAGAAAAAGCCCAGCGCGGCATTGTTTACGTCGATGAGATTGATAAAATCTCACGCAAATCAGACAACCCGTCCATCACTCGTGATGTTTCTGGTGAAGGGGTGCAACAGGCCCTGTTGAAACTGATTGAAGGCACCATTGCTTCGGTACCACCCCAAGGTGGCCGCAAGCATCCACAGCAAGAGTTTTTGCAGGTTGATACCTCTAAAATCCTGTTTATCTGTGGTGGTGCATTTGCGGGGCTTGACAAAGTGATTGAGCAGCGCAGCCTGAGCGGTACCGGCATTGGTTTTGGTGCCAAGGTCAAATCCAGCGATGCCAAAGTCTCACTGACTGAAAACATTAAAAAGGTTGAACCACAGGATTTGATTAAATACGGCCTGATCCCTGAGTTCATTGGTCGTTTACCGGTAGTAGCCACTTTGGCCGAGCTGGATCTTGATGCTATGATTCAAATCCTTAACGAGCCGAAAAACGCCATCACCAAGCAATACGCTGCTTTGTTCTCAATGGATGACGTTGAATTGGAATTCCGCGAAGATGCACTTGTCTCCATCGCCGAAAAAGCCATGAACCGCAAAACCGGCGCCCGTGGATTACGCTCTATCGTAGAGAATATCCTGCTCGATATCATGTACGAATTGCCTTCGATGGAAGACGTCACCAAAGTGGTTATCGATGAGGGCGTGGTTAAAGAAGAGTCTGATCCGATTCTGATTTACCAAAGCCATATTGGCGATCAGGCGGTTTCTGAATAATTTCCGGCTGATTCAAGATAATGAGGCAACCCTATGGGTTGCCTTTTTTTTGGTTCGCATTCGCTCGTTAAGGTCAAAAGCCTTAACACGGAGGCACGGAGCCACGGAGTACAGAAAGAGGAAAAGAATAGAACTGAAAAAACAAACCTGAAGCCCTTAACTTAATAGTCTTTAGATTTTGATTTTGATTTTCTCTTTCTTTCTCCGTGCCCCCGTGACTCCGTGTTGAAGCCCTTGACCGTGTGGCCGCAGGCCATTAACAAACCAATCAGATCATCTCCTGGCAGAACACAGACTTATTACTCGGCGCAATAAAATTAACCTTAACCGCCCGGTTACGCCCCCTTTCTTTGGCTAGGTAAAGAGCATCATCAGCGGCTTTGATAAACTGTTCATGATTGGTGCTCAGTGGCACCACTGAAAAGTCACTCGATAATGCTGCGCCTATGCTTATCGTCAGGCGATTGGATACTTTTGAATGTTGATGTGAAATGTTTAACGCACGAACCGTTTCGAGTACTATTTTGATCACAAATTCACAATTTTGGGTGCTTGAATCGGCCAGCACCAAGGCAAACTCCTCGCCGCCGTAACGGGCCACCATATCACTTGAGCGGTTGATTCTTTTGCTAAGCGCCTTTGCCACCTCTTTGAGCGCGTTATCGCCAGCCTGATGACCGTAGTTGTCGTTATACGGTTTAAAGTAATCGATGTCACACATTAATAATGCAACGGGCTGGTGATTGCGTTGCATTCTAAGCCAGCTGTTGGCAATGAACTGTTCAAATGCGCGGCGGTTGTTGATGTGGGTTAGGCCATCGGTGAGGACCAATTCTTCGAGTGCGATGCGTTGTTCGTTGACGGTGTTGATTAACTGGTTAAAGTCATCACTGAGGTTTTTGATTTCAGTGATCTTGATACTGGGTGTCAGGTGGTGAAAATATTTAGTATTGACCATTTTCCGGATAAACTGGGCGCTTTGGGTCACCGGGCTGACGATAAAACGGTTGATGAAAATCAGCATCGACAGTGGGACAAGCGCCAGTAAGGCGATGGTAAAAAGGGTCGTTTTATCAAATAACCTGGGTTTTGCACCGTGTTGGTGACCGATGTTAAGCAAGATAACCGGTTCACCTGAGGGGTTTTCAATTATTCTCTGGCGTTTGTAGGTAAAGGTTTCGCCGTACAATTTGCCATCAAGTTTGGGAATGGTTAGTTGTTTTTGCCGTTTGTTGAGCATATGCGAAGAGAGGTTCAACTGGGAGATCTCTTGCAATGATTTAATCAGTCCTGGCCTGACTTTTCGCACAAACACCAATACCCCAACTGGGTCGCCTGAGCGGTCTGAATGGCGCACTTCAGTGGCACTGAACATGACAGGTCCTTGTTTGGTCAAAATAAAACCGCCGTTTTGTGGGACTTTTTCGAGGGGGGTTATGGTTTTTTTATTTGGCGCTTTAGGTGACGTGGGGAAAATCGATTTAAGTGACGGATTCTGCTGTAAATTCAATTCGGGAAAACCAATTGATTCTCTGTTGAGGTAGTCAAAACCCCGACCCCAAATTTGCTTATAGTCGAGATCATAATAAAAAATACCGTCAATTTTCAGTGAGACAAAGGTATCGTTAAGTAGGTTTTCGTCGATAAACGCTTGGCTTTGGTCGGTGACAAACTGATAACTTTCATCCCACACCGCATAGTCGTAGTTCATGGTGTTCAAAAATGAGATTTCTTTTTTTAGGGCACTGTTTAGGGTGACCAACTCTCGCTGGTGAAATCCATCGATGGTGGCGACCATATTGGGGATTGAAACGAAGTAGCGATAACTGATGAGCACACTAGCCAATAATAGCATCAGCAGGGCGGCGTACAAGAAGGCAAGTTTACGTAAGGTCATGCAGGGTTCTTTTTTTGTTTTTTCCTTTTTTAAGTTTAGCTCATTGTTACTAAAAAGATAAAAGAAAAAAGCATTCAACACGGAGCCACCGAGGGACGGAGAAAGAAAGAGAAAAGATTAAAAGAATATGACCATATGGTGTTATTCAGGATAACAAATTGCAGGTGGTGCATTCATGTTCACTTGTCTGTTGTTATCCGTTTTTAGTCTTTTGTTTTTCCTCTTTCTTTCTCCGTGACTCCGTGCCTCCGTGTTGAGATCTTTTGACCTTAGAGCGGCAAGTCAGCCTCGAAGTCGACAGCAACCACCTTATACTCAGGGCAAAGCGTTTCGGTGTCATGCTCATCACTGGTCACCCGGTTAATCATTAACTCTGGAAAGTGGAAGGTGGTGAACAACACCCCAGGTTTAACCTTATCGCTGATTTGTGCGTTCAAGCTTATTTCGCCCCGGTTCGAAAACAGCCTGACCAAACCATCCTTTATCATACCCTTCGCTTTAGCATCAACTGCGTTGATCAACAATACGTCCTCGGTCATGATCTGCTCATTACTGGTTCGCCGGGTCATGGTGCCCGCGTTGTAATGCACCAAATCTCGGCTGGTGGTTAAGATGTACGGGTATTCTTCTTGATGGGTCGTCACCTCGTTGCTCTGCTCATAAGGATAGAAATGGAACTTGCCTTTGCCCCGTTTGAATTCATCTACATGCAGAATTTGGGTGTCTGTACCGCCTTTGGGTACTGGCCATTGCTTGCCGTTTTTGCCCAGTTCGTCCCATTTTACCCCAGCAAAGAAGGGCACTACGTTGGCAATCTCTTCGAGTACGGTGTGAATATTAAAATCGGGCAGGTCTTGGCCGAGGTGATTCATCATATCAATCAATATCTGGCCATCGGTTTTACAGCCTTTGTGAGGTGTTACGGCAGCGTTAACTTGTTGAATACGGCGCTCACCATTGGTGAAAGTGCCGGTTTTTTCGAGGAAGCTGGTGCCCGGTAAAACCACATCGGCGAGCTTAGCCGTCTCTGACAGGAATATTTCTTGCACCACCAACAACTCCAGATTTTGCAGGCTTGAAACCACATGATCATGATTCGGATCGGTGTGGGCCACGTCCTCCCCCATGATCCACAGCGCCTTTAAATCGCCCGCAAGAGCCGCATTGAACATTTCAGGGATTTTCAAGCCAACATCATATGGCATAGGTGCACCATAGGCCTGCTCATAATATTGATGATTTTCTTCGATATTCACCGGGAAATAACCCGCGCCTTGATGCGGTTGACAACCCATGTCGGCTGCGCCCTGAACATTATTTTGGCCACGCAGCGGGTTAACACCAACGCCTTCGCGGCCAATATTGCCCGTCATCATCGCCAGATCGGCAATCGACATTACGGTGCGGCTGCCCTGCGAATGCTCGGTTACGCCCAAGCCATGAAAACTCATGGCTTTGTTGGCGGTGGCATAACCAATGGCAGCGGCTTTGACCAAATCAGATTCTACTCCGCAAATTTGCGCCAAATGTGCAATATCCAGCGCCATAATTGCCGCTTTATATTCGTCATAGGCTTCACAGCGGGTGTCGATAAAGTCGTGGTCGACCAAACCTGCTTCAATGATGAAATACGCCATCATGTTCAGTATCGCGACATTGGTACCGGGGGTTAATTGCAAATGCCAGTTGGCGTAACGGGCCAGCTCGGTTTCGATTGGGTCTATCACAATCAAAGGCGTGCCTTTCATCACTTTTTGTTTTATTTTCGCGCCTGTCACTGGGTGGGCTGCGGTTGGGTTGGCACCAATCAACAAGATAAATTCGGTTTGCTTTAAATCTTTGATCGAGTTGGTGGCCGCGCCGGTACCAAAACTTTTTTGCATGCCGTATGCCGTTGGCGAATGACACACCCGGGCACAACAGTCGATGTTGTTGGTGCCCACGGCGACTCTGAGCATTTTTTGCATCAGGTAGTTTTCTTCGTTGGTGCAGCGCGACGACGAAATACCGGCAATGGCGTGTGGGCTGTGCTGGGTTTTTATGTCAGTCAGCCTTTTCGCCAGATAGGTATAAGCCTCTTCCCAGCTCACCGGCACCAATTCATCGTTCTTACGGATCATAGGTGTGGCGAGACGGTCTGGG
>JABSOG010000541.1 GCA_013216025.1 Algicola sp.
CTCCGTGACTCCGTGCCTCCGGGTTGAAGCTTTTGATCTTCATCGTCGTAGACGATAGCGCGTGAGCGTCATTTGACCACCCACGCACAATTGGGCAGCTTAAAGCAAGCACTCCTCAGCGACTTGCCAAACATACCAGTCTACGTCTCTGGCACTTGGGTCTTGCGCTTGAGTCCACCATTTGGCCTCATAAATCACGCCTTCTACTTCAGTGCGCTCTCCACCTTTATAAGCTATGTTGTTTACCCACGGCTCTACAGCACATTCTGGTTTGATTGGACATTCGCCAACACCAACGGCACACCATGCGCGGTTAACGGCGTTGATTTCGCGCGGACCATACAGGTCGTAAGCTGCTTGAGTTGTTGCAGCACGGGCCGCGGCGAAGTCACTGCTTGGTGTCAAATACGTACTTAATGCACGGTAGAAAATCTGCTCTGATTTTGCCAATCCCAACGATGGTACATGTAAAGGTGACTTTTTACGTGGGTGCTTGCCGCCGTCGGTCAACAAGACAAAAGCCAAATTAGCGATACCAGAGTTACCATGAACGCCGCCTTGGTCGTTGTCGCGACCGGGTTCTGTTGTGTATGGAATACGCTCAGGCCACCAATCGCGTGAGTAGTTATCCAGTGTTGGGTTGTTCATGTAACGAAACGCATCACGCGGGAAGTTGTCAGTCAATACTTCTTGACCCAGCAACCACGTTGGCTGAGTGGTACCCAGATGATAGGCTTTTGCCGCTGCGCCCAAAATGTCTGAGAACGCTTCGTTTAGTGCGCCAGACGCATTGGCATAAACCAAATTGGCGGTATATTGCGTCACGCCGTGCGTTAGTTCGTGACCGATGATATCAAACGCCAAAGTCATATCTTTCAGGTAAAACCCATCGCCATCACCATAAATCATTTGTGCGCCTGTCCAAAATGCATTGCCGATATCAACGCCCAAATGAACACTTGAAACAGCGGTCATGTCGTTGTCGTCGATGCCCTTACGGCCAAAACGGTCAAGGTAGAAATCATAAACAGACTCGGCACCATCGTGGGCACGTTGGGCTGAATCGTCGCCACCACAGCTTTGCTCGTTGGCGCACAACAAAGTGCCCGGCAAAGTGTCTGGGGCTGGGAATTGGTTTTCGAGTGAGTGGGTCGACCAGCTTTTGGCTGAATGTACTTTCGCATGACGAGTCAGCAATGCGGCGTCTTTGGCATCAAAAAACAAGTCGTCACGACCGAAGTCTTCGCCGCCATTGTTCCAGCTAATTTCTACGCGCCAAGCCAGTTTGGTTTCGTCGCTTTGTGGCAAGTAAACGTAAGCCAGTTCAGGTTTTTCGTTACTCTGACCCATTTGTCTGGCCAACCACAGCGCTTTTCTGGCCGCTTTGGTGTGAGTGAAGCTTTTTGAGTCATTGCGTCGTTCAGCGTTTACAGCCAAAGTGCCCGAAACCGCATAAATGCGGGCTTGGTCAGTGACGACACCGCTGTCATTTTTCGCCGTGGCAGCGCTGTCAATTTCGCCATGAACCTCTCCATGAACAATCAGGCCTGCGCCATAGACAGGTAATCCGTTAATTGTTTGATTAAAGTGGGTGTGGCGCTTACCCAGTTTATCTGTCCATTGTCGCTGCACTGAAAATCCCTCGTTACCCGTGGCTTTAAAAGCCGGTTCAGTTGTGATGATGTTTTTAAGTGCACCCAAGGTGCCTGCCGATGTGGTGAGACCCAGCGAGCCTTTAAGCATTGCCGATTCGTTACTGGTAGTATCTAATTGGGCACCGTTGACGGCTGTTGCCAGTGCCAAGAGGATACCCGAGGCAAGGGGTTTCAATATTTTCATCATTACTTCCTGATTTGAGTTGTTGATATTGTTGACTGGTTCGGGTTGTTGTGCCCGTCCAGATGGCCAAAGTAACAACTGTACTAACGATTTACAATAGTTCTACATTCGCTGGGTAATTTAACGTTTTGTAAACATTCCAGTAAAACGTAAATTAATGTTTACGTGGTTTTTATGAATAGTTATCTAAAATAAGGGGCTATCTCAGATTCTTAGATGCTTTGAGACGGGATGGTCGGATTATTCGAGGCCGTTTGAAATGACCGGCACCTTGATGATACCGGTAAATTTAGGTTTACATTTTGTCGTTCAATTTTTGCTTTGTGTCTTTCGCCACGCAGTGGCCTTAATAAAACTGCCTAAGCAGGTTTATTCGCCCCATGCTTCTATCACCCGAACAAACTCAGCCAAAAACATATTGGTCTGATGAGCGTCGAGTGCACGATGGTCAATACTGAGCGAGACGTAACACATTGGCTTTATGACCATAGTATCGACACCTGCGACTTCTCTTACCACTACCCGTTTATCGAGCTTGCCAATGCCTAAAATGGCCACTTCAGGCTGGTTGATAATGATTGGCGCGGCAAACAAACTGCCACTAACCCCATGGTTTGAAATGGTGATGGTGCCGTTTTTCATGTCTGACGGTTTGAGTTTACCGTTGCGGGCTTTTTCGGTTTGAGCGTTAAGCGACTTGGCGATTTCAAACAGATTCATCTCTTGCACCTGCTGTACAACCGGCACCACAAGGCCTGAATCACCCAGCGCAGTGCCAACACCAATATTGATGTCGTCGAACATTTCTAATGCATCGTCGTGAAAACGGGCATTGGTTTGCGGCACCAACTGTGCAGCTTTAGCCATCGCGGCAAGAAAGTAGGTTGTAAAAGTTAGTTTAACACCTAGCTCTGCAAACTCTTTTTTGTGCCAGCGACGATGCTCAATGATGTTCGTCATGTTCATCTCAAACACACTGGTGACGTGCGGCGAGGTATTCATCAGGCTATCGACCATATGATTGGCGATGATTTTGCGCATTTTGGTGTGCGGCACCATTTTACCAGCCAATGGTCTGGCGATTCGCTCTACACTGGCATACGGCGATGGGCTGGTACTGGCAATTGGCGCAGCCTGCTGGCGTGGTTTCGGATTAGCAATATATCCGCGAACATCATCACGGGTGACTCTACCCCGGCGACCCGTGCCGTCGATTAGGTTGATGTCTAATGAATGTTCGGCCAGTAAACGTCGAACTGCCGGGCCAACCAAGTGGCGGGCGCTGTCGTCTTCAGGTTCATCTTGTGCTACTGCTTGTTCTGACGTTGCTGATGCATTTGGCTCACCATTTATATTAGAGGTATTAGTTGTATTAGCAGTGCTTGATGCTGAGTCTTGTACTTCGCCCATTCGGCCAAGTACCGTATCTACTTGTACTTCTTCGCCTTCGGCGGCGATGATTTCGCTGATCGCGCCATCAGACGGCGCGCAAATTTCCATCGAGACTTTGTCGGTTTCGAGTTCGATGATCGGATCGCCCTCTTTAACCATCGCCCCAATGGCCACTAGCCATTTTGACAAGGTAGCAGAGGTGCCTTCGAGTTGGTCGGCAGGTAAGATAATGTCGATTAATTTACTCATGCTCACGTCTCCAGCTTATATTTCTAATTGTTCAATCATGGTTGCTTTAATGCGTTCGGTGGTAGGTACGCAAGCATGAAGCAAATGAATGTTGTGCGGGTTAGGTGTATCAGGCATGGTCAGGCGTTCAATCGGCGCATCTAAATCAAAGAAGGCATATTTAGCCAATACGGCGGCAATCTCAGCGCCAAATCCGGCGGTCAGGTTGTCTTCATGAACAATCAAACAACGACCTGTTTTCTTGACCGAGGCCAATATGGTTTCTTTGTCCCATGGCTGAATGGTACGCAAATCAATGACTTCTACGCTTCTGTCCAGCTCTAACGCCGCCGCTTCACAACGCTCAACCATTGCACCCCAACATACCACGGTGAGTTTTTCACCTTCGATAAGGGTGTTTGCTTTACCAAACGGAATGATAAAATCATCACCCGGATAAGGTCGGCGTGCCCAGCGGCTGTCGAGTAATGAACGGTGTTCAAAGAAAATTGTTGGGTTGTTGTCTCGCAGGGCGTAACGCAGCAAACCTGCTGCATCTTGGGCATTAGAGGCCATAACGATTTGCCAACCGGTTTTGTGCGCCCACTCTACCTCGTCACACATTGAATGCCATGGATCACCTCGTCCGGCAAAACCGCCCGGAATTCGAATCACCATAGGTGCGGCAAACTGGTTGTTGGTACGCCAGCGCATAATGCCGGTATCGACAATTTGCTCGGCAGCCGGTTCGGCGTATTTTCTAAATTGAATCTCGGGTACCGGCATCAACCCGGCGAGTGCCAAACCAACCGAACGACCGATAATGCCTTCTTCTGATAAGCTGGTATCAAATACCCGCAAGTCGCCAAATTTTTCGTTGAGACCTAAAGTCGCGCCATGAACACCGCCTTTGGGACCAACGTCTTCACCAAAAACCATCACTTTAGGGTTGGTTGCCAATTCATGGTCGAGCACTTTACGAATGGCCGTTTGCATGTTCAATCGCGAACCTTCAGGTTTTGCTTCTTCGCTTACTTCTGGAAACTGGTGATTATTGGCCCACAGACCACCTCGTAACTGGCGCTCTGGTTCGCCGTTTTCATCGGTTTCGGCATAAACATAGCGGGTCAGTTTGCTGGTATCTGGCTCAGGTCGTAGCTTGGCGCGCTCTACGGCTTCTTTAATGTCTTTATAGGCTTTGGTTTCGAGGTCTTGCCACTCTTGCTCGGTAACCACGCCGGTTTTAACCAAATGAGTGTGTAATTTTGGCAAGGGATCGTTAGCTTGCTCTGATGCCACCATTTCGGCCGGTTTATAAGTTTGAGTATCTTGGAAAGTATGGCCACACAAACGCGGCACCTTGAGTCGTAATAAACAGGTGCCCACGCCGCTTCGAACATAATCTACTGCTTCTTTTATAAGGCGCGGGGTTTCAATAGGGTCGGTACCATCGCCGTCAATAATTTTGAGGTTTTTGTAAGCCGAAAGGTTAGCCACTTGGTCGCCACCGGGGGTTTGAACCGCCTGCGGAACTGAAATACCGTAACCGTTGTCTTCTATGTAGAATAAATGCGGGAGATTGTTGGTGGTCGATATGTTCAGTGAAGCCCAAAAGCCACTGGTAGACATGGATGAGTCGCCACCCATTGACAGGCCCAAAGCACCACGATAACTTTCGTCTTTTAACTGGTCGCGGTAGTATACAATCGATTGCGCCCAACCGGCGATAGGTGAATATTGTGCGCCCACACCACCACACATAGGGAACAACATCGCGCCTTTGCGCTCAACCTTGGGGTAGTTGCCCACCACGCCAATATCACGGCCCTCGCTGTAACCGCCTGATTTGGCCATTGGCGAGGCAACGGCATCTTCAATGTCCAGTCCCAGTGACAAGACAAATGGGCGAGAGCGGTAATAACCGGTGGCGCCGTCACGGGGATGGGTTAATAGTGAACCCAACAAAATTTGCGCCAAATCATGACCACGGGCTGAGAACTGGTTGAAGACTAACTTGGCAGGCACCAATTCTTGCTCTTCGATGTCATCCATTGCTCGGGAGAGGAACAATAAGTAGCTAATTTTTTTCCAGTCAAAACTGTCTGCGGCGGTGGCGGTTTCAGCAGTCACCTTAGTGGTTTCTGTGATCATGATGTGGGCCCTTATTTTGTACAGAATTGGCAGTTATTCTTCTACAAGGTTAGCCCATGCAGGAAAATAGCACCAATTTCAAATTCAGAGGATTACTGATATTACAACATTATAGTTGCATCTGCAACTTGTTCGCTTTTTGTGTCTTTTTTATTGGATTTGGCGCTTCGCGCACGCTAACGCTCGAAGGTCAAAAGCTTCAACACGGAGGCACGGAGCCACGGAGGAAAGAAAGAGAAGAGCAAAAAATACAAAACACAAAACACAAAACACAAAACACAAAACACAAAACACAAAACACAAAAC
>JABSOG010000542.1 GCA_013216025.1 Algicola sp.
CCTTTGACCGCCAACGGAAAAGTCGACAAAAAAGCGCTGCCAGAACCCTCTGGTGCTGACTTGTTAATCGCAGGCCAAAGCGGGGTTTATATAACGCCGCAAACGGACACCGAGTTACAACTCAGCGAAATTTGGGCCGAGTTATTGTCATTATCATGCAAAGATATCAGCACTGATGCCAACTTCTTTAAGCTGGGTGGTCACTCGCTGTTATCGGTGCGAATGTTGACCGATATTCGCAATTCATTTGAGGTGCAGTTGACCCTCGGCAGCATTTTCGAATTTGAATCATTACAGAGGCTGGCGGGTCATATCGACTTATTAAAACCCGCCACACAACAAAACATGGAAACACAGGATCAAGATGAAGACCGGGAGCAATTTGAATTATGAGTATGTTTGAGTTATTAAAATCACTGCAACACAGCAATATTCGCCTAGACGTAAACGATGGAAAACTGAAAATTGATGCGCCAAAAGGGGCCATGACCCCGGCGTTGCTTGGCCGGTTAAAGCACCACAAAGACCAGTTGGTATCCTACCTAAGTGCCAGTCAAGTCAAGCAAACCGCTATCAGCAAAGCTTCTCGAGGCGGCCCATTACCCTTGTCTTTTGCCCAAACCAGACTTTGGTTTCTCGACCAATTAGCAGACGGCAGCAGTCAATACAACATGCCCGGCGTCATGCGCTTTGAAGGTGTGTTTAAAGAAGCCGTGGTAGAGCAGGCCTTTAACCGTATCGTTGAACGTCACGAACCACTGCGCACTGTTTTTATCGACTCAAATGATGGCCTGCACAAGGGTGTACAACAGCACATTCAAAACGATGTCAGCTTTAGTCTAAACATCCTTGATTTAAGTGATTTAACGACTGACCAACAAGACCAGAAAATACAGCAAGCCATCAACTTTGACGCCAGCGAATTGTTTGATTTACAACACGATTTAATGCTGCGCAGTACTTTTATCCGGCGCTCAGCAACCACTGGCGTATTGCTGTTTAACATGCACCATATCGCCTCCGATGGCTGGTCAATGGGTTTGTTGGTTGACGAATTCAAACAACATTATCAAGCCATAGACAACAACCAGCCCAGTCCGTTTGCCCCGCTAGACATTCAATATGCCGATTACGCCCAGTGGCAGCGACAATACCTTGAGGGCGAAGTGCTCGATTCACAGCTCGACTACTGGCGTCATCAATTGGCGGACATTGGGCAGGTGCATAGTTTAGGTTTAGACAGACCGCGCGCCCCAGTACAAACTTTTAATGGTGCCAGAACCGTCATTACTGCCGATGTCACCACCACAGCGGCCCTAAACGATATTGCCTTGCAAGCCAACACCACCTTATTTATGGTGTTACACGGCGCATTTGCGCTGTTATTGTCGCGCCATTCAAATAGTAACGACATTGTCATTGGTGCACCTGTGGCCAATCGAATGCAAAAAGAGTTAGAAACCCTAATCGGCTTTTTTGTTAATACCCTGGTGCTTAGAGCGGATTGCTCGACAACTGGTGTAGAAAATAGTCGATCTTTTAACGATTTTTTGGCCCATATAAAGCAAGTCAATCTCGATGCCCAGCACAATCAAGACGTACCTTTTGAACATTTAGTCGAGCACTTAAAACCCACTCGAAGTACTGCCCATTCGCCGTTGTTTCAGGTGATGTTTTCGCTTGATAGCAAGCAAGATGACAAAGTCGTTGAATTGGCCGATTTTAGCCTGTGGGCAATCAACGATGATGCTCAAGCGGTAGCCAAATTCGAACTGTCGCTGACCGTCACCCAAAGTCCACAAGGCCTAAGCTTTTGTTTTGACTACAATACCGACCTTTTTGATGGCGCAACCATTGATAAACTGGGCCAGCGTTTGTTGAATTTGCTTAGCGGTATTATTGCCAATCCTCAAGCCGATATAGCACAGCTGCCAATGTTGACAGAGCAAGAGCAAAACACGCTGTTGAACACCTTTAATGACACTGGCGTAGCATTCTGCGCCAAGCAAAGTGTTCACCAATGGTTCGAACAACAGGCGAAGTTGACACCTGATAACATTGCACTCATACAAGATGATAAAGAACAGCTGAGCTACCAAGCGCTCGACCAAAAAGCCAATCAACTGGCCGGTTACCTGCAAAACCAAGGCGTAAAAGCCGAGACGTTAGTGGGTATTTGTGCCCGGCGCTCTTTCGATTTAGTGATTGGTATTTTGGCGATACTCAAAGCGGGCGGGGCGTATGTGCCGCTTGACCCTAACTACCCGAAAAGTCGCTTAGACCACATGATCAGCGACAGCGGTATTGCACTCTTGCTGTGTCAAAAAGGGGTGTTAAGCCAAAAAGGCCTGATTGAAACGACCGGTTTGACCACCGTTTATTTGGATGAGCCTTTACCTGAAATTTACCCATATAACAGTACCATTACTACTCACCTTAACAGCGCAAACCATTTGGCCTACGTGATTTACACCTCAGGTTCAACCGGTTTACCTAAAGGCGTATTGAATGAACACGGCGCCTTAATGAATTTGTGCCATTGGCACATCAACCACTATGGCATTGGCAGTGACAGCCGCGCCACCCATTTGGCCAGCATCGGTTTTGATGCGGCAGTGTGGGAAATCTGGCCTTATTTGCTCAGTGGCGGTACCCTGGTTTTGGTGCCAGACCAAACCCGCAGCAACCCAGAACAACTCGGTTTATTAATGGCGCAGCATCGCGTCACCCATAGCTTTTTACCCACCGCATTGCTCGAAATGGCAGGCGCTGACATACAAAATAAAGCGACCGATTTACAAGTCATACTCACTGGCGGTGAAAAACTCAATGCCACCGATTTGCTATCGACTGACAAGTTAAAAATCGTCAACCATTATGGCCCAACCGAGGCCGCCGTGGTCAGCACCGCGTACACTCTACCTTTAAATGGAGGGAGCACACCGCCAATCGGCAAACCCATCAGCAATGTTAAAAGCTACGTGCTAAAAGACGGTGTTTTGGTGCCACAAGGTTGTGTCGGCGAGCTGTATATTGGCGGTGCCAGCGTGGCGCGTGGTTATCTCAACCAGCCCGAATTGAGTGCAGCCAGCTTTATCCATAATCCGTTCGGACAAGGTCGGTTATACAAAACTGGCGACTTGGTACGGCAGCTGACTGACGGCAATCTCGAATTTGTCGAACGGGTGGACGATCAGGTGAAAATTCGTGGTTTTAGAATAGAACTGGGCGAAATTGAACAGCAATTAACGTTATTGCCACAGGTGAATGCTACCGTGGTGGTGGTCTATGAAAAGTCGTTGGTAGCCTATTTTACAGTCAACAACACAACAAGCGAAAGCCAAGACACTCTCTCCAGACAAAATAAAATCGCCAGCCTGCGTAAGCAATTACACACAACATTGCCCGATTACATGGTGCCTGCGTTTTTTGTCGAACTCGATGTATTGCCACTGACCGCCAACGGCAAAGTCGACAAGAAAAACCTGCCTGCGCCGGATCTCAGTCAGCTAACCGCGCAGTACATAGCGCCATCAACCCCAACCGAAACCGCTTTGGTTGAGATTTGGGCGGGCCTGTTAACCCTGCAAGTCGACCAACTCAGCAGCAGCGCCAATTTCTTTGAAAGCGGCGGGCATTCACTGTTGTCAGTGCGATTGGTGGGCGAAGTACGGGCTCGTTTAAACGTTGAATTGACGGTCAATGACGTCTTCGAAAACCCGCAATTATCAACGCTGGCCGTTTGTATTGATGCTTGTATAAACACTGTAACGTCTCGGTCGCCGGTAGTTGCTATTGCTCGGCACACCAATCAATTGCCCGCCTCTTTTGCGCAGGCCAGATTATGGTTTATTGATCAGATGGATGGCTCCAGCAGCCAATACAATATGCCAGCGGCAATACGCATTAAAGGCCGCTTCGATCCCAAAGTGGCTGAGTTAGCCTTTACCCGGGTGATAGCGCGCCATGAGCCGTTACGTACCGTGTTTGTTAAAACTGAATCGGGTGTTGAGCAACTGATTAAAACCGACTTTGACTTTAGGTTTAACACCGTAGATTTAACCCAGGAGACGCCTGAGGAGCAGCAAGTAGCCCTATTAATTGCGGTAAATTATGATGCCACGACATCGTTTGATTTAACCAACGATTTGATGCTGCGAAGTGGCTATATTCAACTGGCTGTTGATGAAGGCGTGTTGTTGTTTAATATGCATCACATCGCCTCAGATGGCTGGTCGATGGGTTTGCTGAGTACTGAATTTTGGCAGCAATATCACGCGATACAACATAACTTGCCGAGCCCTTATGCGCCGTTGGCGCTACAATATGCCGATTATGCCTTGTGGCAGCGGGACTTCTTTGCCGGAAAGGGGGCTGGTGATAGTAACGGAAAAGGTGTCTTGCAAAACCAGCTAGATTACTGGCAACAACAACTCAGTGGTATTGAGCCGGTGCACAGCCTGCCGTTAGACCGACCAAGACCGCAAACACAAACTTTTAACGGTGCCCGCCAGTCATTTACCGCAGGTCCAGAGGTTTTGGCCGGACTCAATCAGCTGGCATTGTCACAAAACGCCACCTTGTTTATGGTATTGCACGGTGCTTTTAGTGTGCTGCTGTCACGCCATGCCAACAACCCCGACATTGTGCTGGGTGTGCCCATGGCCAACCGGATGCAAAAAGAACTCGAAGACATCATCGGCTTTTTTGTTAACACCCTTGTCCTGCGTGCAGATTGTCGCGGCAACCCCGAATTCACTGACTATTTGGCCAACATTAAACAGGTCAACCTCGACGCTCAGGCCAATCAAGACGTGCCGTTCGAGCATTTGGTCGAACGTTTGCAACCGACTCGTAGCACTGCGCATTCGCCGTTGTTTCAAATCATGTTTACGTTAAATAACAATCAGGTTTCGACGTCACAAGCCCATGATCTAAACCTAAACCCTTTACAACAAGCACAGCAAAATGCTGTTGCCAAATTTGAATTAACGTTGGGTGCAGTGGCCACCGACAACGGCCTTAATTTTGAGTTTGAATACAATACCGACCTGTTCGACCACCAAACCATCGAAACACTCGGGCGCCATTACCTGCGTTTGCTTGAGGGTATCATTGCCAACCCGCATTGCCGTATTGGTGAGTTAGCGATGTTAGATGACAACGAAAAACACACCGCTTTAACCGTCGTCAATACGAACAGACAGGTTTACCCTAAAACCCAGTGCATCCATCAGTTGTTTGAACGCCAGGCTGAGCTTCGACCAGACAATACAGCGCTTACGCTAGGCAAACAGCAGATGAGTTATCAACAACTTAACCAAAAAGCCAACCAATTGGCCCATCTGTTAATAGCCAAGGGCATTAACCCCGATGATTTGGTGGGCTTGAGTGTTGAGCGTTCATTCGACTTGGTGATTGGCATTTTGGCCATTCTCAAAGCGGGCGGGGCTTATGTGCCGCTCGATCCAAACTATCCGCAAAGCCGTTTAGATTACATCATTAACGACAGCGGCCTTAAATTGGTGTTAACAGCCGAAGAAATTTGCGCTGCTGCCGACCATCCGTCGACCAATCCACAAGTTAACATTCAGCCCAACCATTTGGCCTATGTTATTTACACCTCGGGCACCACTGGTCAGCCCAAAGGCGTGATGGTCGAACACCACAATGTGGTTAGGTTGCTCCTTGCTACTGGGAAAGACTCGACCGAAAACGATTTTGGTTTTGATCACCACGATGTGTGGACGTTGTTTCACTCATACGCCTTTGACTTCTCAGTGTGGGAAATCTGGGGGGCACTGGCTTACGGTGGCCGTTTGGTGGTTATTCCTGCGGGAATGCCGCAAGCCTATGATGAATTCTATCAATTGCTGGTCGACGAGAAGGTCACCATACTCA
>JABSOG010000543.1 GCA_013216025.1 Algicola sp.
CCGAGCCTTCATATTGTTCGATATACACGCTGTGTTTTATCGAGAAACTGACGCAGCCTTTAACATTTGCCTGCTGCAAGTAATGGTAAAATCCGTTTCGGTCATTATTGCTGATGTAACAGTGCTCAATTTTGTCAATTAAAAAAGCGGTATATCCTGAGTCGGCTTCAATTACGGTTAAATACTTGTCGACGGCCTGAGTATACTTTTTCTGTTTTAACGACATTTCGGCCAGTGCCAATAACGCTCTGGCACACTTGCCATCGTATCTTAACGCTTTTTGATACCACTTGACAACGCTGTCATTGTCTATAGATTCGTCTGCCAATTCACAGCAGTGATGGGAAAGCGAGTAATGCAGGGCCTTTGAGAGGTTTTTGTGCTTTGAACACAACTCATCGGACTTCTCCCAATCTTTCAGGGTTTGGTAGATTCCGACCAACATTTGCAGTACTTCATCCCGATTATCATCTTCTACATTAATTTCGAGTAAGGTATTTTCTGCCCTGTCGAGCATACCAGCGCTGATGTAATCATTGGCCAGTTCGAGTTTAATTTTATATGAGCACTCTGGTGACAGGGTGTCGATTTTGTCGAGGTGTTCGTGGATCTCAATGGCTTTGTCAAATTCACCACGCTTTCTGAACAGGTTGGCTAGGGCGAGATGGGTTTCTAAGGTATCGGCGTTAACTTCGAGGAATTCTATCAGGTGTTCTACCGCTTTTTCTTCCTGATCTGACAGTAAAAAGTTCAGACCAGCGGAGTACTCTTTGGACAATGAGGTTTTTGTTTTGAATTCTTTTTGCTTGGTGCTGTTTCTGCCCATGATCCAGCCGTATCCGGCAGCAACTGGTAACAACAGAAAGAGGAGTTCAAGCATGATTTAAGGCTTCTTCATTCTAAACTGGCGGCGGGTGTTTCATCCGCTTTAAGGACGCTGCTTTGCTTTTTGCTTAGGCGTTCGGTCTTTCGCTTGGCGAGATAGTTATTCAGTTGGACTTTTTTATTCACCAGAACGGCACCACTAAACCCTATCAAAAACCCGATTGCCAATAACCCAGCCATCACCAGATTCATCGGATAGTGACCTTTAATCACCAGTAAGTCCAGAGGCACTTCGACGCTGTTGTAATAGCCAAGGGCCATCAAAAAAAACAGGATGATAACAAATACAAATCCGTAGAAGGTTCTTTTCAAGCTTTTGCTCCGTTGTTCTGGCTATTTGACGGTTGTTTGTGCTTTAACCGGCCCGTTCTATTATAAATGGCATTATAACCTGACAAAGCGGTGGTTGAATATGGGGAGGAAGAAAAAAGGCATCCCTGAGGATGCCTTTTTGATAACTTAAATGTATCAGCAATTACTGAATACTTTCATTAACTCTTTCACGCAGTTCTTTGCCCGGTTTAAAATGGGGAACCGATTTACCGTCCAGCTGGACTGTTTCACCTGTTTTCGGATTGCGACCAACGCGTGGCGCCCGAAAATGCAGAGAAAAACTGCCAAACCCTCTGATTTCAATTCGATCTCCACCAGCCAGAGAGGTTGTCATTAAATCCAACAACTCTTTAACCGACTCTTCGACATCTTTTGCCGGGATATGGGCATAATCCAAAGACAACTTCTCAATGAGTTCTGACTTTGTCATAAATTCCTCGTTACAGTGAAAACGCTCAAACAAATACAACGGTAACTTTATCAGGTTAACCCAATGTCGCTACCGTTGTGGCGACTATATTAGTCTTTCTTTGCTTTTTTGAAAGCTTCTTCCATTGCACTTGAGAACTGAGCGACATCTGGCTTCTTGTTCAGGTTGCTCATGGCTTCTTTCTCTTCCGCTTCGTACTTAGCTTTAATAGAAAGACTAATAACACGGTTTTTACGGTCAACACCCATTAACTTGGCTTCAACAGCATCACCAACTTTCAGCACGGTAGTTGCATCTTCAACTCTCTCACGAGAGAGGTCAGAAACACGCAAATAACCTTCAATACCTTCAGCCAGTTCTATCGTTGCGCCTTTGGCAGTAACTTCAGAAACCTTACCATTAACAATAGCACCTTTTTTGTTTGCATCAAGGAAGCTGTTGAACGGGTCGTCATCTATCTGCTTGACACCTAAGGAAATACGCTCGCGCTCTGGGTCAACTTGCAGTACAACAGCAGAGATATCGCCGCCTTTCTTGAATTCACGCACTGCTTCTTCTCCAGGGACATTCCAAGAGATATCAGACAAGTGAACCAAGCCGTCGATGCCGCCGTCAAGGCCGATGAAGATACCAAAATCAGTGATTGATTTGATTTTGCCTTCAACACGGTCGCCCTTGTTGTGAGTCTTCGCGAAATCTTCCCAAGGGTTGATTTTGCACTGTTTAAGACCCAAAGAAATACGACGACGTTCTTCGTCAATATCAAGAACCATAACTTCAACAACATCACCCAAGTTAACCACTTTAGATGGGTGGATGTTTTTGTTAGTCCAATCCATTTCAGAAACGTGAACCAAACCTTCAACGCCTTCTTGAATTTCTACGAAACAACCGTAGTCAGTCAAGTTGGTGATTGAACCAGTCAGTTTAGAACCTTCTGGATAACGGTTGGCAATTGCCTGCCATGGATCTTCGCCCAACTGTTTCAAACCAAGAGAAACACGGGTCTTCTCACGGTCAAACTTAAGGACTTTAACGTTGATTTCGTCACCAACGTTAACGATTTCACTTGGGTGCTTAACGCGTTTCCAAGCCATATCGGTAATGTGCAACAAGCCATCGATGCCGCCCAAATCAACAAACGCACCGTAATCAGTCAGGTTCTTAACGATACCTTTAACTTCTTGGCCTTCTTGCAAAGACTCAAGCAATTGGTCACGTTCGTGGCTGGTTTCTGACTCGATAACTGCACGACGAGAAACAACAACGTTGTTGCGCTTCTGGTCAAGCTTGATTACTTTGAATTCAAGGTCTTTAAATTCAAGATGAGCCGTATCACGTACTGGACGTACGTCAACCAAAGAACCTGGCAAGAATGCACGAATGCCTTCAACTTCAACGGTGAAACCACCCTTGACTTTACCGTTGATAACACCGATAACAGTTTCTTGATCTTCACAGGCTTTTTCCAAACGAACCCAAGCTTCGTGGCGCTTGGCTTTTTCACGAGACAGGATAGTCGCACCGAAACCATCTTCAATAGCATCAAGTGCTACGTCAATTTGGTCGCCGACAACAACGTCTAGCTCGCCTTTGGCATTTTTGAATTGCTCTGCCGGAATGGCAGCTTCTGATTTAAGGCCTGCATCAACAAATACCAAATCACGTTCGATGGCGATGATGGTACCTTTAACGATTGAACCTGGACGGGTTTCAATCAGTTGCAAACTTTCTTCGAATAGATCCGCAAAACTTTCAGTCATTTTAACTTCGCTTTATAAAATTTAAGCTTCCACACGGCGTTCCGGCCATCTGGGGTTACTCTATCAATCCCGCTACGTCCATGCTAACAGGTCTCGTTGAATTACAGTCAGCGTGATGCTGAACTGTTCAATTTTCCGTTGGAATATTCCAACACTTTATCCAGTACTTCATTAATACCCAGTACTGTCGAATCAAGCACTAATGCATCCTCAGCAGGCTTTAACGGCGCTACCGCACGATTCATATCGCGCTCATCCCTTGCCTTAATCACTTCTAAAAGGCGCGCGATTGTAACATCTTCGCCCTTAGCTTTCAACTCTTTGTAACGCCGCTGTGCCCTTTCCTCTGCGCTGGCGGTTAAATAAACTTTCACTTCGGCTGAAGGAAACACCACAGTGCCCATATCTCTGCCATCGGCAACAAGGCCCGGCGCCTGTTTAAAAGCACGCTGACGACGCAATAAAGCCTCGCGTACTCTAGGTAAAGAAGCGATTTGCGAAGCGATGCCGCCGACCTCTTCATTACGAATACTATGGGTGACATCTTCGCCCTCAAGAATAATTTTGGCATTCTCGTTGGGATCTTCAACTTCAAACTGCACGTCAAGGTGAGCAGCCAGTGGAATAAGGCCTTCCTCATCTTCGGGTTCGATGTTGTGGTGCATCGCGGCCAACGCTAATACTCGGTAAATGGCGCCACTGTCTAGTATCGACCAACCCAATTGTTGTGCTAACAATCGACTTACAGTGCCTTTACCCGACCCACTAGGGCCATCGATGGTGATTACAGATGCTTGCATATTTTCTCCTGTTTGGAACTCACCGACGTTTAATGCGCTTTGTCTGGCTATTCATGCGTATTCTATGCATTTTAGACTCAGAGGCCGGTATTTCGCTGCATTATAGGTTAATTATCAGCAAAGCGCGCAGCAAATTTTAAGGTTTGATGTTTTTTATTGTGTGGCTTCGATAAGGGCTAGAGAAACGGAGGCTCCGCAAGGGGGTCAAAGCATTTGATTTTGTCGAACAAAAAAAGACTTTTTGTTCGACATAATCAAAAGCACTGACCCCAGCCGGTGACGGCTGGCAGAAATACATGCACTTTCCACCAGACGAAAAAAAACCAGTCAAAGACTGGTTTTTTCTGTCGTATGGTGCGCGTAGAAGGAATATGAAATACATCCTTGTATTTCACTTTGCAAAAAGCGCAAAGCCGCGCAGGGCGCGTTCAAAAATGTTCCAGACATTTTTGTCGAACCTAAAGGTTCTCATCCTTCCACTTATCCGCACACATAAAAAAACCCATTCATTACTGAATGGGTTTGTTTAATATGGTGCGCGTGGAAGGAATCGAACCTCCGACCCTCTGGTTCGTAGCCAGATACTCTATCCAGCTGAGCTACACGCGCACATTAGTCTTTACTTTTTAAACTTACTCAATGAATAAATATTCAAAATACTTATCTATTAAATAATGGCGGAGAAGGAGGGATTCGAACCCTCGATAGAGCTATAAACTCTATACTCCCTTAGCAGGGGAGCGCCTTCAGCCACTCGGCCACCTCTCCAAAATCGTTAAGTTGCGAGTCTTTGCTGACCCTCTTACAGTTCGTGTTGACCTGCGCACCTCGTTGATGGCGTGTATAATAAAGAATTCGAAAATTATGTCAAACACTTTTTTGATGATTTTTTTTGTTTGCTGTGGTTTTGTGCAATTTGATTTAATTTGATTCAAAACGGCTGAAAAATGAGGGGGTAAAGCGATTTTCTTTCTTTTCCTCTTCATTTATGTAAGGCCCAGAAACGAAAAAGCCGGCTTGCGCCGGCTCCTCTGATCCATTTCGAATTACCCTTCAGTTTGACCTGAAGTCTGAGCGTTTTTCTCAGCTTGAATTCGCATATAAATCTCTTCACGGTGTACAGATATTTCCTTGGGCGCATTCACGCCAATTCGTACCTGATTACCTTTGACTCCTAGAACAGTGACTGTTACATCGTCACCTATCATCAGAGTTTCACCAACACGACGAGTTAAAATCAGCATTCTATTGCTCCTTAGTCCAATAATTACCCATAAACTAATGGATAATTCCTTGTATGTTAACGCACTATTATCAATTTTGAAATTACTTTATCGACTATGCATCAAATTAAATTCGAAGCCCCTGTTATAACGGTTTCTTGAATGAATTTAAACCGGGGTATCGAGGTTAAACGCGCTGTGTAACGCACGTACACTTAACTCTAAATAACGTTCTTCTACGACCACAGAAATCTTAATCTCTGAAGTAGCAATCAGTTGTAAGCTGATACCTTCTCTCCCCAAAGCCTGAAACATGATACTGGCTACGCCGGAGTGAGATTTCATGCCTACACCAACCACCGAAATTTTAGCAACGTTCTGGTTACTCTGCACTGTTTTTGCGTCAATTTTTGTAACTATTGTTGCAGCTATGGCTTTTACCTCGGCAAAAGCCATAGC
>JABSOG010000544.1 GCA_013216025.1 Algicola sp.
GATGGGGGATATGAGCTGGTGGAGGTTAAAGGCCCGGGTGACAGATTGCAGAAAAACCAGCTACGGTGGATGCAGTATTTTCATCAACAGGGGATAAGGCATCGGGTGGTACATGTTCGGTGGAGTGATATGAGCCATCGGTAATAGGTCATTTCGATACCTTTTGACAGATAAACTGGTAAAGCTCATTCGGGTTTTCCAAGTCTCTTTCGGGAATGACTATCGCTTGAAATGCATCAAGATAAATCAGCATCAAACCGTTCACTCGTTCAGTTTTTTTGACTAAGGGCCATTGGTAGTGACTGTGATAGCCTTCGCCCTGTGCATCAAAACCATTGTCGTCAAAATTTAATTCATGCTCACCGCAAAAAATCCCATCGTCCAATGGCTTAAAGCCTTTGCGGATACCCCGAAGGTTGATGAAGTACAGCGTAATAATGGCAATGAAAATTAAACTGATGGCAACGGCCGTAGGCCAATGAAGTGAACCAACAGTCTGAAAAGTAAGCATCAAAACAACAGTGAGGCTCATCCAAATGAACAGACTTCCCCAAAAACTGTTGAGCTTAGACTTGACGATAACACTGGGGTTATTAAGTTTGGCTGCCGAGCGCTCAATATGCTGCTGAAAAGCTAGCCAATCTTGTACTTGTATGTTTATTTTAATTTGCATGGGGTACCTTTATAAAAAGTCGTCGAGTTCGTTTTCTAATGCTATTTTTGTTCAATTCCACTCATTGATAGTCCTGTATAGCTGGTGTGACAACAATTGAGATTACATTACCATAATCATCGACAGGGATAAGTAAAAAATTGCAGCCGTAGTATAAATCGGAGGCCAATATGCGTAGATATAAAATAGGGGGAACTTTCAGGTATTCCTCAACGCAGAGAGATTAGATATAAAAGCATGGATAAATCCATGAGTTACAAAAGAGAGTCAATCAAACTATCGTGGTTGCCCATGATAATAACGAGTTGTGTGGTTTTATCTGCGCTTATGGCAACAAATCTGCCTGAATTTAACTCTCCCATAAGCGCTTCTTTATTGCTATTGCGTGATCACTACTCTGTTATAAGCAGCGCAGGTGGAACGTATCTGTCTGGGTTAGTCTTCATACCATTAAACTCGGCATTAGCGCCGTACCATCGGGTAGACAGATTGATGATGCCTTCTGACTTGAATTGATCAAAATAGGTTAAGTTGATTGAAGCACTAGCGGCACCAATAGAAAATCCCAGTTTGAATAACGTGGTTTTATTGCTGGCCCTATCCGCTGTTCGATATCTTAACCGTATACTTTGCAGCGTTTTTGTTGCCTGTGCTAGATCACTTTCATTAGTGCCCTCGGGTATCTCAAAAGCCGATTCAACCAATACGGCACCTGGTATCACGCCCAAGTCTTTGGTCAATGACAAAATAATATCACCGGCGGCATCGATAAATTGATACAAGTCACTATCGCTGACTTGCAACACTTCTGCGATGCTGTGGCCCATAACTCTGACTTGGCTTAATTCTTTGAGTAAAAGTAGGTCTTTATTGGTGTCGAACAAGCGGCTTTTCTCTGTCGCTATGGCGTTTAGTAAGTCTCTTACGCCGCCGGTTCGGCCATGATCAACGACTTTGTCGCCCTTGTTTTTAATCCATAATGTCAGGTTGTCATCTAGGGTGCCCAGCAGCCCTAGCAGAATATCGATTTGACTGGCTATGCCAAGGGCTTCTTTATGGGTGTAGGTCGGCACTAGGCTGGTCATTATTTTGCTGATTTTATCGATTTGTTGATGGTAGACCGTGATGACTTTGTCGGAGGCGGCAATGGTTTTTCTGGGGCTAAATAAGCCCAGTTTCGTTGATTTCTCAAAATCTTTTTGACTCATCAACCCGGTAGCTTGTTTAAGGACGACAATGGCTGAATCAATCATGGTTTTGTACGCCGCTGTACTGCATGACGGTTCGTCGCTTGAGGTTAATGCATCTTCTTTGATACCCAAAGTGACCAGTTTGGGCAGGTAATCTACAACGTCAGTATATCTGGCTAAAGTCGACAGGTTGATTGATTGACCAAGGATAAAACCGCTGCCTTTTTGGATGGCATTGTCTTTATCTTTATAGAGTAGCGTATCTTTATAACTCATTGAGTTGACGGCGGCTTTGATTTCGCCGACTTTTTGGCTGTCATAAAAGGCTCTGCTGACTTTATCGGTTTGTTCTTTTAATTTTTCCATGACCGGGTCGACGATATTCTGGGCATTGGTGCGCAAAGCGCCTTCTACATCACTTTGTCCTTTTTTCTCGGCAAACAGTTCGCTCTTTACCTGCCCGGCATTGAGTTGTAATGAGAATATGGTGAAATCGGCACTGGAGACGTTGTAGTCGATTTTGACATTGTGTTGGATGATATGTAAACCGCGAGCAGGGGTTTCAAATGTGTACGACATTCTTTTAAATTCTTTTTTCCACTGTGCCGACAACAATTCTACGCTTGAGTCTAACAATGAAGCCGAAACGCTGTACCAACCCGCCATCTCACTCTTTATGGTGCCAGCCGTTGCACTTGCTTTAAACAAATTGGCACTTACCGATGCTTTGCCTGATTGCATCCAACCTTGAAACTTTGCCGGTATAATCGCTGTGGCTATTACTCCCGATTCAATGTCCGATACTGAGGTTATTTTGCCTTTTGGGTCAATTACCTCGTCGATTTTTTTGGCCAGAGCAGTAATATGACTGGTTGAGCTATCTCTTTTAAAGAAGGCTGGATCACTGTCTACCAGTTTAAAGTAGGTGCCTTCATAACTGCCGGAGGCTGTTGCTGATAAGGCTTGCGCATTGACACTGAACGCCGACAACTCAAGGGCCTCGGCAGGCGCAATGCCTGCGGATACTTCGGCTTCTATGCCGATTGAACCGGTTAAGGCCACTTTTAATGTGCCTTTTCCGCCTGTTAAGTGACTGAAACAAATCGGGCTATATTTTTCAGGTTGTTGTGCATATCCCGCCAAGTCAGGCTGAAATTCTATACACAAAAGTGATCCTTTCACCGCCTCACAGGCTATATCGAAGTCGAGTTTTGCTTTTAGCCCAGCTTTGGCCGTCAGGGGAGAGCCCTCAGGCGTTGCAATACCCAGCCCGGCCAGTTTCGCAAAATCAACAGAAATATTGAGCGCTGCACCACCACCGACTTCACTAAGGTAAGTATTTACCTGGCCTGGTACGTCCAACCCGTCTTTTAATATGTATTGGGCCAATTCATCCGGCGTCACAGGGGTTGTTGCAGCCTCTTCTATATGGCCAGCTGATGTGGCAAAGGTCGCTTGATCTTGCATGCCATGAGACTCAAGTATCGGCGTTCTTTTGTCTTTGATTTGTTCAGCGATGAGGGTTTGATGGCTTTTTCCAAAAATAGCGTATTTTACATATAAAAACGGTTTCCACATGAGACTAAACCTCTTGAATTGATTGTTGCGTACTAAAATGAAAACGTAATTTACCTGTTATTAGATATTAAAACACGGGCAATTCGGCGAAGTTGATAGGGGGGGGTTATAAGCAAGAGGCTATTTACCCATGGACAGGTTAAAATTGAAGTCGTCTAATATACAGAACGATGGTAGCTGCAATCAAATTCGATAAGACTAGGAGTGCGTTGTGAACAATAATATAAACCAAAAAAAACAACGATTATTGGTTGAACTTTGCGATATCCAAAAAGTTTTTGTGACAAATTCGGTAGAAACGCATGCACTTTGCAACATCAATTTAACGATACAACAAGGCGAATATCTGGCCATAACAGGACCTTCAGGCTGTGGCAAGTCGACCTTGTTGTCATTACTGGGGTTGCTGGATAGAAAAATTCAGGGTCAATACCGCTTATCAGGCGTGGATGTGTCGGATTTAAGCCGTGATGAACGGTCAAAAATTCGTAATAAAGACATTGGTTTTATCTTTCAGGCGTTCAATTTGATCAGTGAGTTAACCGTGGCTGAAAACATCGAATTGCCGTTAAGTTATCGACAAGACATTGGCAAGCAACAGCGCCAAGTTTTGGTGGATGAGTCACTGAAAAAAGTGGATATGATGCATCGTGCCAATCATTTTCCTGCGCAACTTTCTGGTGGTCAACAACAAAGAGTGGCCATTGCCAGAGCCATCTGTGGTACGCCGTCGCTGATATTGGCCGACGAACCTACCGGCAATCTGGATTCTAAAAATGCGCAAAGCGTTATGGCGCTGCTTGACCAGTTACATGGCGAAGGTACTACCATTTGTATGGTGACACATGACTCACGGTCAGCCAATCGCGCACAGCGAATAATTGAAGTGTTCGATGGCAAGATTGTCGCCGATCAAAGCACTAGAGCGATTGCTGTATAGAGGATGGTTTAATGTCTGTTTATCTCGATATAAAGTACGCAGCTAGGATACTCGCCAAAAAACCTGCTTTTACCGTGCTCAGTGTGCTGATTGTGGCGGTGGGTTTGGGTCTCTCTTTATACACCTATTCATTGTTGAGTAGTTTGGTCTTTAAACCCTTGGTGCTTAATGGTGATAATCCGATTATCTCGATTGAAGCCCAATTTGATTATTCCAATAGCCAAAGAACGGGCATTGATCCCGTTGATATGCTTCGGGTCAGCAATGAAATTGACCTTTTTGATGGTTTTGGCGTTTACCTCGAATCTGGGACTACCCTAATCAGTGATTTGGCTAAAGATGCTGCCGCGCAAAAGTTTAACGCCAGCCGCACCCAATGGAATATATTTGAGTTCGCCGGTGTGCAACCCATTATGGGCAGGGGTCTACAACCGCAAGACCATTTTGAGGATGCTGAGCCTGTTATTGTTTTAGGTTTTGGCACTTGGCACAATGCTTTTTCAGCAAACAAAAATATTGTCGGTACCATGGTACGTGTTGAGGCAGTGCCTACCCGGGTTATTGGCGTGATGCCACAGGGGTTTGCTTTTCCAGCAATGGCTGAGACTTGGTTGCCGATAGCTCTAAGACGTCTCGCACCGATAGAACGGCAATCAATTTATGATGGTAATTTTGCCTATGCCCGTTTAAAAGAAGGTGTGTCGTTCGAACAATTTAACAAGGCGTTGGCCGCACTAAATCAAGACATTGTGCAATCATTGCCTGACGATGCGTCATATCGGGCCAATTCAAGCGGCGCCTATATAACGGCTTACCCATTCAAACAAATCCATGCGATTGGTCATTATCCTGTTTTTATCTCGATGTTTGTGGTGGTGTTTCTTATTTTGCTGCTGACCTGCATTAATGTGGCGAATTTACTGTTGGCCAGAGTCAATGATCGTTATAAGGAAATTGCCATTCGCATTGCGTTGGGTGTGCCGGCAAAGCGGCTGGTGTTACAAATGCTGTGGGAAAGTGTCTTCATCTGCTGTGTCGGCGGGTTTCTTGCCTTTTTGTTGGCCGCATGGGGGTTGGAGTTGAGTAACGAGGTATTTGACCAGATGTTTGCGGTCAATCATAAAAGGCCTTTTTGGTGGCAGGTAGCGCTGGACGCTCAAGCGGTTGCCGTGCTGGTAATTGCTGTGTTGGCAATGATTGCAGTGACCGGTTTTTTACCGGCGTGGCGGGCATTGTCGGGGGATTTCAACGCCGTACTTCGAGATGGCACCCGGGGCGCAATGGGCAAAAAAGCGGCCGCTGCCAACAAAACATTGGTGATCACCGAAATATTTTTGTCTTGTGCGGTATTGGTGATAGCGACCATTTTGTTATCGGCCAGCTATAGTGCGGGTCAAGCCGATTATGGCGTTGAAACTCAAAACAGATTAACGGCGAAATTGGCACTACCGAGGCAATCTTATGTGTTGCAGCGCGGTGGTGAGCATGAAGCTGGGCAGCAAAAAAAACG
>JABSOG010000545.1 GCA_013216025.1 Algicola sp.
GGATCAAAGCCATAGTCGATGATTTACGCACCTTTACCCAGTTGGATGCGGCCGAGCAAAAAACCGTCACCGTCACCGATTTGTTGCAGGCGACAGCCAATTTGGTGCGAACCCAATACCTTAAAACCATTGATTTTGTTCTGGCCTTTGACAATACCCCTCAGCTCTACTGCTACCCGGCCCAGCTTAATCAAGTGTTTATGAACCTTATCGTTAATGCCTGCCATGCGATTAATAGCAAACAGCAACAAGACCCAAGAGGTCTAATAACCCTAGGTTGTCGCTTATACGATAAGGCCATAGAAATTTCGATAAAAGACAATGGTTGCGGCATGACAGCCCAAACCAAAAACAAGTTATTTGAGCCCTTTTACACCACCAAAGAAGTCGGTGAAGGCACTGGATTGGGTTTGTCGATATCGTTTGGCATCATTCAAAAACATGGGGGTGAATTCAGGGTTGAATCCGAATTGGGCGTTGGCACCACGTTGGTGATCTCGCTGCCGTTAAAAGGTGATGCACCAGCACTAGAGCAATCAGCTGATGCTTAACCTACTTGTCCCTATCCATAAACAACAGTAAAGGTGGCAACAGCAAAAAGTCGACTATCAAGGCGATGATGAGTGTTGTCGCCATCAATATGCCGATAGTGGCCGAGGTGTTCATATGCGATATGGCCAAAATCATAAAACCACTGGCCAACACCACCGAGGTGGTCAACAGCGCCAATCCAACCCGTTGAAACGCTTCGCGAATCGAATCAGCGGCATTTAATCCGCTGCGTCTGGCGCTGATGTATTTATGTAAAAAGTGCACCGTATCATCCACCACTATACCCAATGTCGAGCAAGCCACTATCGACAACGAGATATCGACGTAACCATAGGTCATGCCCCACAGACCATAAGCCATGGCAGCGGGTATAATGTTTGGCACCAGACTGATAAGACCATATTTAAGCGATTTTAACACCACCATCAACACCACCGAAATGCCAACGAGTGCAACGATGGTACCTAACAACAAGCTGGTGATATTACGTTGGGCAATATGGGCAAAAACCACCCCAAGACCGGTCGCCGAAGTCGCTTTGATGGCTGGCGCATTGGCCGCTAACCAAGCTTGGGCATTTTGGTCCATCAGCAGTATTTCATCCGACCCAGCATCGGTCATCGCCACGGTAAAACGCGAGGCATCCCTTTTGAAGGTGATCACATTATTCAGCCCCATGCCTTGTGGTAATCCCATCTCGTAAAACAGCAAATATTGCGCCGCCAACTCGGCGCTGTCGGGCACTTTGTACCACTGGGGGTCGTCATTGTGCATCACTTGGTTAAGGTCTTTTAGCAATTGGCTCATACACTTAACACTGACGATTTTTGGCTGGGTGAGGTACCACTGCTCAAACGCATCCATTTGCCTGAGATATTCAGGTGAGTTAATCCCCTGCACTTCATTAGACGCCAGTGAATATTCGAGCGCATTAATGCCACCCAGATAGCCGTCGACCCGCTTGACCAAACGGATCATCTCAAAGCTCTCATCAAAATAGTTGGCCCAGTTATCGCTGATACGGTTGTTAGGGATGAACGTCACCAAAGTGATAGTCACTAGTGTCATCACAATAACCAGCGGCTTTTTACGTTTAATAATAAACTCAGCAAAACCATGAAAACAATTCAACTTGCTCTGTTGCGGCAACTTGCCCACCGGCAACGCCATCAACAAGGCAGGCAACAGTATTAAGCTAAATGCGAAGGCTATCAACACGCCAATCGCCACCATATTGCCCAAGTCACGATAAGGTGGCGACGCACTGAAGTTGAGGCTCAAAAAACCAATCATGGTGGTAACACTGGTGATCAAAACCGGCATGAAGTTAATCTGCAAACTTTGTAAAATCGCCTCGTGTTTGTTTTTCCCCTCACGCAATTGTTTAAAATACGTCACCAGTATATGCACGCTGTCGGCCACCATGATTGACAATAAGATGCTCGGCGCAAACCCAGCGATAGGTGTCAACACAGGCGCTATCCAACCAAATACGCCAAAGGTGGTGAGCAAACATGAGGATATCAGTAAAAAAATGGCCAACGTGCCCATCACGCTGCGCAAAAAAATCAACAAGCCAGCAAAAATGATCAGATAACTGAGCGGCACCAGAGTGAGCATATCGTTGGCGACTGCCCGGGCCAATGTGGCGTTGAAAGCCGTTGACCCCCCGTTGTCGATTTGCAAGTGGGGATACAGCGGACGGAAACGTGCCTTTATCAGCTCTAACTGTTCAGTGACTTTGAGTGACACATTGGCCTGACCTTCAGGCAAATCCAAAGTGGCCAGTATCAAAGTGAGCTTGCCATCGGGTGTTAAAAACCGCCGCAGCCGTTTTTCTGCCAGCGCAATACGGCGAATGTTGGCCAGCTGCTGGGCATTGAGCGACCCGGCATCTTCTACCAAATAATCGGTTTGAATATCGTCATCTTCAGACTGGGTATAAAGGTAGTTGGTGAGCGACGACACCCGGGTGACATAATCGACTTGCCATAACTCGTCAGTCAATTGTTCTATCAGTTTGAGTGTGTCTTGAGTGAACAGGTCACCGTTTTTGTCAGTACTTTTTTTAACGGAAATAACAAAGGTGGCGGTATTGGATTTGACGTAATTGTCTTCGAACGCTTCATAGGCTTGCAGCTGGGGGTTGTCTTTACTGAGGTAAACCCGAAAGTCGTTACTGATTGACAGCTTTAAGGTGCCACTGGCCAGTAATGTCACCACCACAAAAGTTAAAGCGATAATGGTTTTGGGGTATTTGAGTACCCAACGAAACAATTTTTCCATGCTAAAGATCAACAGGCCCTAATAGTAAAAGTAAAACGGCGATAAAAAAACATTGACAAATCACAATTAATTTTACTGTGATTTTTCAATGTGTTAGTAAAAATCGCTGGCCTTTTGTGCGATTTGTTACATTTACCCTACCACAACGATATTGCGAATCATTCTTATTTAGATTAAACTAAGGTTAATTTAGTCACACTCATTAATAATCGATTCAAGAACGAAAGGAAGCCAACTATGTTTGTCTGTATTTGTCACGGTGTAACAGATAATACCATCAACAAATGCGTTGATGCTGGTTCAACCACCATGCGGTGTTTATCAAACAAGCTCAATATCGGCAAGCAATGTGGAAAATGTGTGAAAACCGCCAAAAAAGTGCTCGATTCAAAGTTAAAAATTACCAACGTCCAGTGCTAGTGCAGCACACTAGCACCCGTGTTTTACTGCTGCTGTCTTTACCTCTAATCACATCTTCGATTGTAGGTAGTTTTCAATACCCGCATTGGCAATGATGTATTGCTGAGATTCAATCCAGTCAATTTGTTCTTCCCCATAACCCAAAATCTTTTCAAGTAATTCCCGGCTGACATAATCCCCGGCCTGCTCGCAAAACGCAATGCTTTGCCGGAACAGCGCCGCCGATTCCATTTCAAATTCCATATCACACTGCAATCTTTCTTCGCAGGTTTCACCTATTCTCAGTGACCCCAAAGATTGTAGATTAGGTAGCCCTTCGAGCAGCAAAATGCGTTCAATCAACCAATCTGCCTGCTTCATTTTCAAAATAGATTGGCTATAAGCTTTCTCGTCGAGTTCTTTAAGTCCTTCGTTTTTGTACATTCTGGCATGAAGAAAGTACTGGTTGATGCCGATAAGTTGATCGCCAAGCACGATGTTGAGTTTGGCCAATACGCCTTGTTCCGCTTTCATTTTATAGCTCCTGGCCAATTAGCCCATTTGTGACTGGATGTAGTTGTGGATGCCAATTTTGCCAATTAAACCAATCTGTTGTTCAAGCCAGAAGATATGGTCAGATTCGGTATCACTGAGCAGTTTTTCGAGAATTTCGCGAGACTCGTAGTCACCCTGGGCTTCACACAGTTTAATTGCAGCACGCAGGTCGGTCATCACTTTCATTTCATTGACCAAATCGCTTTTCATCATTGATTCGGTATCACTACCGATATTGGTGGCACTGCGAGAACTTAAATCTGGGGTGCCTTCGAGAAATAAAATACGTTTGATTAACGCATCAGCATGCGCTGTTTCTTCTGCAACTTCTTCTTTCATCTGCTCATGGAGCTTGTTCAGCCCCCAGTCTTCATACATACTGCCGTGGGTAAAATATTGGTCAATAGACCCCAGTTCGTTGTCTAACAAACGGTTTAAACAGTCGACTACTTTTGGATTGCCTTTCATTGTCTTCACAGCCTCATATTGTAAAAAATGTCCATTAAAAGAATAGATTAAGAACATTCAATCTGCCAAGAATTGGGGGGATTTTTTAGTACGGGTAGAGATCTGGTATGAGTAGATATACAGAGGATTAAAAATCAGAGGACAGACGAAAACTAGGTTGGCCACACAGTGCCAACCTTGACAAAAGCATCAGCAAGCTTTTATCCACCATCGTGTTCGTTGAGGTATTTTAAGGCCACGATGTGGCCCAAAGCAGTATCAAATTACTAGTCACCCAAGCCCTCATCCTTAACTTCAGTGATCACCTTTTGAGTCAATTTGACCCGTCCGCTTTTAACCAATACATCTCTTAACACGTATTCAATCTGGGCATTGAGACTGCGCAATTCATCATCGGCCCAACGTTGCATGGCAGCTAGCACATCCGCGTTAATTCTCAGCGGATAAGCCTTTTTGGGGGCCATTAGTATATCGATCCGGCATTAATCACAGGTTGCGTGGCCTTGTCACCACACAATACCACCAGCAGATTGCTGACCATGGTGGCTTTGCGTTCTTCATCCAAGTCCACCACGCCTTTTTCTTTTAATTTGGTCAGGGCCAACTCAACCATGCCCACTGCCCCGTCGACAATTTGCGTTCTTGCCGCGACAATCGCACTAGCCTGTTGACGCTGCAACATCGCATTGGCGATTTCTGGTGCGTAAGCCAAGTGACTGATCCTTGATTCATGGACTTTGACACCCGCTTTGTTCAAACGGTTTTGGATCTCTTCTTCTAAGGTTTCGGCTATTTGACTGCCATGACTGCGCAAGGCAACCTCACCCTCTTTGTTTTGGTCATACGGATAACCGCTCGCCATGATTCGAAGAGCAGCTTCAGATTGAATATTGACAAAACTTTCGTAATCATCAACCTCAAACAAAGCCTCGGCAGTATCGCTCACCGACCACACGACCACAGCGGCAATCTCAATCGGGCTACCCGCTTGGTCGTTCACCTTCAAACGGCTGCTTTCAAAATTACGAATTCTTAAACTGATGGTTTTACGCATATAAAAAGGAATGGTCCAACGTAACCCATTGACCGTATCGGTGCCCGCATAAGCGCCAAACAGCGTCATCACCTTACCTTGGTTGGGCTGCACCATATACAAACCCGCCATACAAAATACCAACAACATCAAGGTGAACACACAAGTAACCCGAATCGCATCGGTCTCGGTGGTAACCAATAAAGCAAAAGTCGCCACTTTTGCCCCAATGAATGCTGCCGCCATGATATATCCGTTTATTGAAAAACTCTTTTTGTCTTTAATCATATCGTTTAGCCCTCTTTATGAATCAAATTTACATGTAAGTGATATCACTATGATATCACTTTATGATTAAAGTGTTCAAAAGTCAAGCGTAGCTTCTCTAACGAACAAGTACATCGAGTAGGGTGAGGCTTTCACCTCATCCCTCTCACAGAACCGTACGTACGGACCTCGTATACGGCTCCTGTATTCTTCATATTCTATCTATATTTAATATATGCAGACGGAGCAATCCATCCCGTGTTGACGTCTTCTATTGAATACAAGTTCAGTTCTTCGAACCACTTGTTTGGCATGGAATAACTCGCTAAT
>JABSOG010000546.1 GCA_013216025.1 Algicola sp.
TTTATCGTGTTTGAAATGGCGATATTGGCCAGTAAGACTGTCATAATGATCGAGTCCGTCACCATAGGTGCCCAGCCACATTTTGCCGGGTGAATCTTCGACCATTGCCCAAATCCGGTTGTTAGCGACACTGTTGGGATTATTTCTGATGTGCCTAAGTTGTTCAAACCCTTCACTGCCAGCGGCCATCCGGTTAAGACCATCGCCATAAGTGCCGACCCAAAGGGTGTCTTGAGAGTCTAGATAAAGTGATTTGATGACGTTGTCGCTGAGGCTGTAGGGGTCTTGTGCATGATGTTTATAATGGCCGAAATTGCGATTGAAAGTGTTGACCTTATTGACGCCACCGCCATTGGTACCAGCCCACAATAACCCCTGAATGTCTTCATAGATAGAGCGGACATTGTCGTTACTGAGGCTATTGGCATCGGATGATTGATACGCGAAGTGGATAAAGCGTTGTTTGTTTGCATCGAAACGGTCGAGTCCGCCGCCTTCGGTGCCGACCCAAAGTACACCGCGACTGTCTACTGCCAAAGAACGGACCGAATCATGGTTGAGGCTATGGACATCACTTGAGTGGTTAAAACGAACAAAGGTGCCATCTTTGTTGTTAAAACGGTTTAACCCACCTTCGGTCGCGACCCAGATATTGCCCTGCTGGTCTTCAATAATATCGTTGACCCGGTCGTCGCCCAGACTTTGTGGGTCTTCACTGATGTGATGAAAAAGCTCAAAATTACCGCTACTGTCAAACCGATTCAAACCACCCCCTTCGGTGCCGATCCACAAATGACCGCCACTGTCGACAAACAGGGTATTAATCGCATCATGACTCAAACTGTCTGGCTCTGCTGGTTGGTGACGATAATGAACAAAACGGGATAAATTGGCATCAAACAGATTTATTCCCCCGCCATTGGTGCCAACCCACAGTCTACCTTTGCCATCTTCTACTATGGAGGTCACCACGTTGTTGCTTAAACTGTCCGGGTCTTTAGGGTCATGGGTGAAACGGGTAAAACGCTGAGTTTGTCTGTCATAACGATTAAGGCCGCCGGTGTCGGTGCCAACCCACAGGGTACCGCGGCTATCTTCGATGATCACATTGACAAAATTGCTGGTCAATGTGCTGTTGTCTTCAGGGTCGTGGCGAAAGTGCTTGAAATGATAACCATCAAAGCGGTTAAGCCCATCAGCGGTGCCAAACCACATAAACCCTTGGCTATCTCTTAGAATCGCATAAACTGAATTTTGCGACAATCCATCAGCAATGGTGAGGCGTTCAAACCTCACAGATGGCTCTGTCGCTTGTGCAAACAGACTGGATATCAACAATAGAAGGGCACTAAAAAAACGCATTGAGTTTTGTTTTAATTGGTGTTTTTGAGATTACATTCCCTTAGCATAGCTCACGGTTAGGGGTTTGCCAAAGGCAACACCACTCGAAAAACACTGCCCACGCCAAGTTCAGACTCGGCAATGAGTTCGCCCCCGTGCTGGTGCACGATATCAAACGAGATTGACAAACCTAACCCGGTGCCTTTGGAGATGTTTTTAGTGGTATAAAAGGGTTCAAATATTTTATCCATCGTCGCCTTTGTCATACCGCAGCCGTTATCGGTGAGGGTGATGTGAACCTTGTTTTCGACCACATCACATCGCACCACGATTTTACTGTCATGGGTTTTACTCTTATCATCGAAGGCATCGCAGGCATTGACCAGCAGGTTCAAAAATACCTGATTGAGTTTGTCTGGATAGCAATTGATTTTGGGTTTTGCCACGAACTCTGTGGTTATTTCAATACGGTCTTTGTACTTGGCCAGCAACAGGTTAACCGATGACATTAAAATGTCGGTGATGCACACTTCGCTTTGCTGGCGTTCACTTTTGTGACTCGAGGTTTTTAAATCCAACGCCAGTGCCTGTATCCGGCCACTGCCCTCTTTGATGAGTTCGATATGGCGCGTCAACGGATCAAAATGGGCATCAAATCCGTCAAGTACACTTTGCTCGGCCTCTTCGCCAGCCAAATCATAGATGTATTGGCGACAACTTTTAAGGTCGGTTTCAAGATTGTACACACTAAGTTTGACAAAATTAGCGGGGTTTTTAATTTCATGGGCCACACCGGCCATCAGCGTGCCCAATGAGGCCAGTTTTTCGTTGAGGATCAGTTTTTCGCGGGTGGCGAGGATCTCGCGGTTTTTGTTTTCTAGCTCAACCGTGCGCTCACTCACTCTTTGGTCGAGTAGGCGATTAAGCGCCACTTGTTCCTGTGCCCGGATATGTGCAGTTCGAACCGACACCATCACATACATCAAACCCAGTAACACCAACAAATACAAACCGTAAGCCCAGCGGGTTTTCCACGGCGGCGGCAATACTTCGATGTCGATTGAGGCCCCCCGAACATGCCAGCTGCCATCCCCATTACCCGCTTTTACCCGCAAAGTGAAATTGCCCGGCGGTAGGTTGGTATAGGTCGCCCGGCGATTATCGGCGTCGGTTTCAATCCATTGTTCGCTGTGCCCATCAAGTCGGTAGGCGTAGTGGGTCTTTTGTCCATTGGTATAATCCAATGCAGCAAATTCAAACGCCACGACCGACTGTTGATGTGTCAGGGTTATCTTGTCCAATACGCCAATGGCCTTGTCTAGGGTAAACTCACCTGTCTCTATTTGTTCAGAACTTTGGTCTGTATTGAAAGCACCATCAGGACTAAAGACAGGAACCTGTTTATTAAACAATAAAAATTCGCTAAAAACCAACGCTGGCTCTGTCACTTCTTCTTTGAGGTCTGCTGGCATAAAGCGATTAAACCCATTAATACCACCAAAAAACAGTTCTCCCTTGGTGCTTTTAAAATGGGCGTTGAGGTTAAATTCGTTGCTTTGTAGGCCATCAAACACATCATAATTTTTAAACGTTTCGGCCACCGGATCAAATACCGAGATCCCCTGATTGGTGCTGATCCATAACAAGCCTTGTTGGTCCTCGGCAATACCGTAAATACTGTCATTCGCCAACCCATGTTTTTCACGATAATGTTTAAATCGGTGGTTGTGCTTGTCGAATTTATTTAGTCCACCACCATAAGTCCCCATCCACAATTGACCGCCACGGGTTTGGTAGATTGCGGTCACGCGATTGGTACTTAAACTGCTTGGATCCGCCTGATCATGTTTAAAATGGATAAATCGCTGCGTTTCACGGTCAAACCGATTCAAGCCGCCACCCCAGGTGCCCGCCCATAGCTGCCCATCTTGATCTTCAAACAGGGTCATCACGTTATCATGGCCTATGCTGCCCGGGTCGTTGCGGTCATGTCGATAACGACTGAATTGGCCGGTTTTGGGATCATAGCGATTCAGTCCACCACCCAGCGTAGCAATCCACACCATGCCACGGCGGTCTTTGTGTACGACATAAACGTTGTTGTGACTCAAGCTGTTGGTGTTGTTTTGCTGATGTGTGAAATGCTCAAATTGTTCACTATCGATATCAAACAAATCGACCCCGCCACCAAAGGTGCCTATCCACAGCTTGCCCGGACTATCTTGTGAGATAGACATCACCAAGTCATGTGCCAGACTGCTGGGGTTGGATGGTTGATGTCTATAATGGCTAAACTGGCCAGTGTTGGGGTCATATTTATTTAAACCCCCACCACGGGTACCCACCCACAAATTACCTTGCATGTCTTCTAACAATGCCCTGACATTGTCAAGACTCAAACTGCCGGGCACATTTGTTTGATGCTTAAAATGACTAAATAGTTCTCGCCTGCTGTCATACTTGATAACCCCCGAATCCAACGTGCCAACCCAAGTGACTCCGAGGCTGTCGGTAAACAGGCTAAAGATGACTTCAGTGCCCAAACCGTCATCCGCCACCGTTTGGTCAGTCACTAATTTAAATCGACCGGTATTGGTATCAAAGCGGTTAAGACCAGTATATGTGCCAATCCAAAAGCGCCCAACAGCATCAATAAGCAGTGTTTTGATGCCGTCATTGCTCAAACTGTGCTTGTCATCCGAGCGATGTTTAAAGTGAGTAAAACTTGTCTGCTTCTGGTCAAAACGGTTCAATCCTCCACCATCGGTACCAATCCACAATAGGCCATCGGCATCTTCAACAATACCGGTTATTCTGTCGCTGCTTAAACTGGCCATTTGTGCGGGTTGATGCCTGATATGGGTGAAACGCCGGGTATGGTGCGAAAACAGGTTTAACCCACCACCATCGGTGCCCACCCACAAACCGCCATTGCTGTCGGCCAAAATCGCCATCACACTACCCTGACTGAGACTATCAGGTTCATCTGTTTGGTGTTCGAAACGCTCAAATCGTCCAGTTTTGTGATCATAACGGTTCAAGCCGCCATCGGTGCCAATCCAAAGCTCACCTGCTCCATCTTCATACAAAGTTCTGATGCTGTTGTGACTCAAGCTGTGTGGATCTGATTGATGGTACTCAAAGCGCTCAAAGCTGTCACTTTGTACGTTATAACGATTCAAACCACCACCATCAGTGCCAACCCACAACGAACCTTTGCTATCGAGCAGTAAGCAAACGATATAATTGCTACCGATTGAATTCACTTTACTGGGGTTATGACGATAAATTTTAAATTGGTAACCGTCATAGCGATTAAGCCCATCGGAGGTAGCAAACCACATAAACCCTTGCTGATCACGAATGATGTCAAACACCGTGCTTTGCGACAGGCCCTGTTCTATGCCCAATCTATCAAGACGCACTACCGAGCCTAAAGCGTTACCATAAACAGAGGCTGTCATGGCGCACATAAGTGTACATGTTAAAAGAAACAAATGTATCAACCTGCTCAGCATAATAACGATTCTATTGATCAAAATGGCAGCTCCAAACGAAACACACTGCCTTTGCCCAATTGCGACTCAACACTCAGTTCGCCCCCGTGCTTTTGCACAATACCAAAAGCGATAGACAACCCCAAACCGGTGCCCTGACCGATGTCTTTAGTGGTATAAAACGGTTCAAACAATTTACTTTTGTCAGCTTCAATAATGCCACAGCCGTTATCTTTAATGGTGATCACGATACGGTTGTCAATGGTCTGACATCCCACCACAATCTGGCCCTCTTCTGACGGGCTACTCAAACCCTTGCGTTCGATGGCATCAACCGCATTGTTGATAAGGTTCATAAAGACCTGATTGAGTTGGGCCGGATAACACAAAAGCTCGGGGGTGGATTTGAAATCACAGATGAATTCGCTAATCGCCTGATTTTTGGTTTTGACCAGATTAATGGTGGATTGCAAGCAATCGGTGATGATCACGGTTTTATGCTCACAGCCGTCCAGTTGAGAAAAAGCACGTAAGTCTTCGACGATGGTTTTAATTCGCCGGGTGCCATCTTCAATCACCTTTAAATGATCCTGCAACGGGGCAAAACGTTGGCGAAAACTGTCGAGAATATTGACATCGGCATCGGGCCCCGCCAACGCCAGTAAAAACTGTTGGAAGTCTGCCAGATCAACGCCCAGATTGTGCGCACTGTTGTGCACTGCATTGGTGGGGTTGTTGATTTCATGAGCCACTCCGGCCGTGAGGTTGCCCAGCGAGGCCATTTTTTCAACTTGCACTAATTGTTGTTGAGTTTGAATGATCTCGCGATTCTTTTGCTCCAGTGCCTCAGTGCGATCAGCAACTTTACGTTCGAGGTTACGGTTAACATCGAGCAGTTTAAGGTGGGTTTCGACCCGGGTCAGCAATTCGTGTTTGTTGACCGGTTTGCTTAAATAGTCATTGGCCCCCACCGCAAAACTCTCGACCAAATCAGCCACCTGATTTTTGGCGGTCAAAAAAATCACCGGTAAGTCATGCACCTG
>JABSOG010000547.1 GCA_013216025.1 Algicola sp.
TACCACCGCAGTAGGCACAAAAAGCACTTCCCGCCAAGTCATTTTGGGCATGTCGGCACTTACAGGCATCGACAATGCATAATAAGGTTCGCCATTGATCTCTACCGGCACCAGAGTTTGTGGCTTTGCGGTGATAAGCGTATCCAGTCCGCTCATCCCTTGATGTTTATTGATGTCTTGCAAAGGCGTATTGATTTCAAATTCAGCGATATCCTTAGGAAAAGTCACATTGCCCCATTCATCGTCAAACAAAGCGGCAAAACCCTCCCCTTCAAATTCAATCGCCTGAGTCAGCCGGGCAATATTATTGATAGAAATATCAATGCCCCCTGCCCCAACCAATTGGCCCTTGTGATACATCACTTGTTCAACCGACACCGAAATGCCGCCAGTGATAATATCGACTGCGGGCGGTGTGGTTAACATATCTTTGAATTCGATGGTCTTTTGGTACCAAGGACGAACACGTACAAAATAACCATTTTCTTTATCATCAGAGCCATCTGCAGGAACACCCGTAATTCTGTCCTCTGCCAAATATTCTTGGGTCAATTCAGAAGCATAAAAAGCAGACAACACGTTTTCGTCACGATCACTGACCGCATGAAGCACCCGGTTAAGCCCTTGGTATGCCTCACTATCGCCACTGATGCTGCCTCGTTCGGTATAATTGAGCAGCCAGTCAATCACCTCGGGGCTATTGATAAAGGTCTCAGCCACCCTGGCATACTGAGCAAAAAAGCTAGTGATCTGCATCGCGTCACGATCAACTTGGGTTTTCATTTGCGCCAAAATATCATTGCGAACCGCTTCATAATTGCTGCTGGTAAAAATAACGGTTCGAATCAATATAGTGACAATGGCAAATGCCGAGATGGTATAAAGAATCTTTTTTTGAATAGAATCAACTGCAAACATGTAACCCCCTGACACACTCCCTTGTACTGTGATTAAAAGTGTTCAACAATACCTCAAACCAGTGCTAAGCACCTGTTTTAACGCCAATTTATTGTTGCGGTTAACTCCAGTGTACGCTGCTAAACACACTCACAGAAGGTTCAAGACCCGACAAACCCCAAATAAAGCGCTGTAAAATCAGTAGGGTCACTGTAAAAGTGTATCGTATTATAGACAAAATCATTACTTTTCAGTCACTTAGTCCTTATTCTGATAGAATCTGGCCGCAAACCTAATTTTTTCTACAACCGCTTTGCTATAATGAGCAGCTATTTTAAGGCATTGATAACCTTACAATTAATCGTAACTATAACAACGGTTGACTATTTATAGACTTGACAACAACCCATTCGTTTTCAGAATTTAAATAACCCTTTTCAGCTTAGAGTGACCATTACATGACAACTGATGATATGACCACCGACATTTGTTTACTCAGTATGCCCTACGCTTCCCTAGAGCGTCCCTGCCTTGCACTGGGTTTACTAGAAACTTACATCAGTGCCTATGGTTATCAGGTAGAGTCTCTTTACGGCAACCTGCATTTTGCCGCTTTAACGGGTATCGAACATTATTTCAGCGTAGAAAATACCGACAGCGAAAAACTGATTGGTGAATGGACCTTCTCTCGCGCCGCTTTTCCCGATGACTTTTCTGATCCACTACAAGACGATGTACAGTACCTTGCCTCATTGGGACTAACGACAGACGCGCAACAGCGCCTTAAGAAGATACGTGAGCAGGCAGCACTCTTTATCGACCAATTAGCCGAAAAAGTATTGGCCACCAATCCCAAAATCGTCGGTTGCTCATCAACGTTTCAACAAAACTGTGCCTCGTTAGCCCTACTGAGAAAAATCAAAGCGGCCGACCCGAGTATTATCACCGTGATGGGTGGCGCCAATTGTGAAGGCGTCATGGGGCAAACCATTAGCAAAGTCTTTGGCTGGGTCGATTACGTCTTTTCAGGCGAATGTGATGAAGTGATTGGCGAATTTATCGACCAACTCATCAAAGGTTTCAAATTTTCGAGTCATAACCTACCCGAAGGTGTAATAGCCAACACCGCAAACCTGATTGTCAGCGATGTAGAGCAACCCCGTATTCCCCGGGCTTTTGTTGAAAACATGGACAAAGTGGGGATCCCCAATTACGACAGCTACTTTACCACCATAGAATCACTGGGACTGAGTGAGGTTATCGACCCCGGCCTTGTGGTAGAAACCTCCAGAGGATGTTGGTGGGGAGCCAAACGCCAATGCACCTTTTGCGGACTCAACGGTGCCTCTATGGCGCACCGAGTCAAAAAACCCGAAGCCGTATTTGACGAATTTGAGCAACTGGCAAACAAATACCATATCGACAAAATTGGCCTGACCGACAACATTCTGCCAATGGACTACATTGAAACCGTATTGCCCCATCTGGCTGAGCTGCAACGCTATTCGATGTTTTATGAAACCAAGGCCAATTTGCGCCAGCATCATATCGAAAAACTGGCCGCGGCCGGGGTCAAATGGATACAACCCGGACTCGAAAGCCTCCATGATGATTTTTTAAAACTGATCAAAAAAGGCAGCACCGCCATTGGTAACATGGCCACCTTAAAATGGTGCCGCGAAAATGGCATCAGAATATCGTGGAATTTGTTGTCACATGCCCCCGATGAGCAAGAAAGCTGGTACAAAGACATGGCCCAATGGGTGCCATTAATCACCCACTTACAACCGCCACAACAAGAACTGGTGCCGATTGGCTATCACCGTTTCAGCCCTTATTTTGACAAGGCAGATGAGTATGGTTTAGATATACGACCGGTCAGTCGCTACCGTTATGTTTACCCACTAAATGACGAAAACCTATTCAACCTGGCTTACTTCTTCGAAGGTAAAACCGGGGTAACTATACTGCCCGGCCATCAGCTTTTGCAGGATGAAGTGATAAAATGGTCGACGCGATATTGGACCCAACAAATGCCACCGATATTGAGTATGACCGACCACGACAGCTTGATCAGAATACTCGATACCCGCCCGGTAGCGACCAAAATGATGCATGAACTCAAAGACTTAAAAGCAGCCGTTTACCGCTTGTGTCTGGCCCCGGTATCTAAAGAACGATTACTAATAAATCTTAACAAGCCCGATGCCACGGTCACAATAGAACAACTAGATGAACAACTGAACCAACTGATAGATGACAAATTGATGATTTTTGTCAGCCACTGCTATCTGTCTTTGGCTTTGCTGGGTAGCATTCCTGCGCTACCGACCGTAATTGACTACCCTAGTGGCTACTTACATGTAGACCCAAGAGGGCCAATAAGTCTAGAATAGACCACCAGAATGTCGAAAAAGCGCTCAGGCAAAGAAGCCAAGTGAAGTAATAGCCGTCCTATTCCAAGCTTGGATGATGCAGCATGAGCGTTTTTTCGCCATTCCCGAAGGGCGAGGCCAAAATTCCCTCACTCTGCGTTAGATTAGTTTGATTTAGATGACTAAATCTGCACTAATCTGCCTTGATTGAGATAAATTTTGGCTCTCGCTGGTGATTCTATTCTAGACTTATTGACCCTCTAGAGCGTCAATAGTCAGTTAGAGGCGGCGACTATCCCCACACCGGGGGCCCCTTCTTGACATGCCCAAATGGGCAACTAAAATAGTTATGCCTTTGTAACAATTTCGCTACAAAGATGCTGCCATTAATTAGTATGGTAGCAAGTTTATTCGGAGAATTTTATGTCTTTAGAAAACACTCAACGCGTACTCGGCTATGCCGCTCATCATGACAAATTCAGAAATGCCATGCGTAAATCACCCCAAGGTGCATTGGCTTCATTTGCCTCTGATTTGTCGCTTAGTTCTGATGGGTGCACCGACGACGAAATGGCAGCAGTTATGTCATTTTCTGACGCCGACTACCAGTCTTTCGACAAACTGATCGGCACCTTCGAAGGCAGTATGCCTGAAGGCGAAAGAACCAGCCTTAAAATCACTTAAATCTCAAATAATAAGTGTCGCCCGCCCGGCTTCCATCGGGCGGGCATTTTGTCCCCCCTCAAAAAAATCAATAAGGATCACCCCATGACGGCAGTCCAGCCCGTGACCAACTGTCACAAAGTTTTACGCTCACTCATCGACATGCTGATCCCCGGCACTTCAAAGAAAGCCAGTCAAATCCTCAACAAAGACCTCACGCGTGAGACCTACATCGACTACCTAATTGACTTATACCACATGGTCGTTGCCGTAGTGCCGCAAATGCAGGCCGCCATCGATACCCTTAAAAAAGAAAACAACCCAGACAACCAGCCCTTCATCGACTACCTTGAACGCCACCTCGAAGAAGAGGCCGGACACGATTTATGGATTCTCGACGACTTAAAAAATCTCGGGGTAGCGCCCGAAACGGTGTTGGCTAAAACGCCCAAGCAAGAAACGCTCAACATGGTTGGCGCATTGTATTACCGAATTATTCATATGGACCCAACGGCGATATTGGGTTACATGGCGGTGGGTGAAACCTACCCCATTAGCAACAGCATACTCGACACCATGAAAAAGGCCGCCAATCTTGACGAAAACCACGTTTATGCCCTGCGGCAACACGCCGAAATTGATGTCGACCACAGCTTGGAGTTTTACGAGTTTATTAGCTCGGTTAAATGGACTGCCAAGCAACAACAACACATGCTCGACAGCGCCCGCTCAACCATTTACCACATGATCATTATTGGTGATACGTTTTAGTGCGAATGACGCGGCAGATCATCGACAATATGACGATAATCTGTCATCGACTTAAACACCGCCCCTTCATCTAAATTCGACACTTCAGCCCGGTAGATTTGCTGCCACCAAGTTTGGCTTTTAGGTGTGCTGAACTTGCAGTTTTTACGGCGTTCAGCCAATACTTGCTCATCAAGCAACACATTCACGGTGCCTTTATTTAAGTCAATTTGCACATTGTCGCCAGTTTTCAGTAACGCCAGCCCGCCGCCATCAGCCGCTTCAGGTGAAGCATTTAATATTGACGGCGATCCGCTGGTGCCACTTTGGCGACCATCACCCAAAGTGGGCAGTGAATCAATGCCTTTATCGAGCAAGGCTGTGGGCGGTTGCATATTCACCACCTCGGCAGAGCCCGGATAACCTTTTGGCCCGGTGCCGCGTATTACCAAAATGCAGTGTTCGTCGATGTCTAATTCAGGGTTGTCGATTTGGGCGTGATAATGCTCTGGGCCGTCAAAAACAATGGCTCGCACCACAAAGCAATTGGGGTTTTGTGGGTCAGACAAATAACGCTGTTTGAACGCCGGGGTGATGGCGCTGATTTTCATTAATGCCGAATCAAACAAATTACCCGACAACACCATCAAACCGGCATTTTCTTTGAGTGGTGCGTCAAAGGTTTTAATCACCCGAGGGTCTATCACTTCGCTAGTTGCACAGTTTTGGGCAATGGTATGTCCGGTCACCGTTAAGGCATCAGCGTTGAACAAACCACCCGCCACCAGTTGGCTGACCACCGCGGGCACACCACCAGCTTTGTGAAATTCTTCGCTTAAAAACTCGCCCACCGGCTGGCAGTTAACCAATTGAGGAATATGCTGGCCGACTTTTTGCCAATCATGAATGTCCAGTTCTACTCCAATATGAGCGGCAATGGCGTTAATGTGTACCGGTGCATTGGTTGACCCACCAATCGCTGAACACATCACAATGGCGTTTTCGAGTGCTTCGCGGGTGAGTATTTTCTCTGGGGTCAAATCTTCAAACACCATATCGACAATCCGCTTGCCGGTGTGATAACCCATTTGTGCCCGCTCACGATACGGTGCAGGAATTGACGCGCAACCCGGCAACATCATGCCCATGGCCTCGGCCAAACAGTTCATGGTCAACGCCGTGCCCATGGTATT
>JABSOG010000548.1 GCA_013216025.1 Algicola sp.
GAACAACTGAACAGCTGCACCAAAAAGCCGCAGATTTTAAAGCCTTTATCGACGATAAACAGAACAATCTCGACCTGATGAACATGGCGTACACCCTGCAAACGGGCAGAGAAGAAATGTCTGAACGATTGGGTTTGATAGTCAGTTCAACCGCCGAGTTGGCCGACAAGCTGCAAGCCTTCCTTAACGGTGAAACGACTGTAGACGGTATGTGCCAAGGTCAAATCAAAGACAAGCAAGACACCCTGTTTACCCTGAGTAAAGATGAAAGCTTTTTGCAAACCGTGGCACAGTGGATTGAACAAAAACAGCTGACCAAACTGTCAACCTTGTGGGTCAAAGGTCTGGTGGTCGATTGGCACAAACTGTTTAGTGTGTTGTGTCCGGGGCAAATGGCACCGCAACGTGTCAGCTTGCCGAATTATCCGTTTGCCAAAGAGCGTTTATGGTTTGATGATGCAGATCTAGGTCAGCCGCTTCAACCTGTAGTTACAACAGTCACGACAGTTGTCCAAGCCCCAGTTGAAAAACTGGTGATGCCGACAATAAAACCAGTCGTTTTAGCGGCGCCCGCAGTGATAGAGACACCGGTTGCAGCAACCAGCGTCAATGGTTTGGAAGAAGAGCTGCGGATAAGTCTGGCTGACGCGTTATATCTCAAAGTTACCGACGTTAAAGTCGACCAGCCGTTTATTGATTTGGGTCTAGATTCGATTGTCGGGGTTGAGTGGGTGCGCGACATCAACCAAACCTACGGCACCAACATCACCGCCACCAAGGTTTATGACTATTCAACGGTTAAACTGTTGGCTGAATTTTTAAGCAAGCAAGTCGGTGACAGAGTGTCAGTTGAAACTGTCACAGTAGTCGTTGAGCCCGTTTTAGAGAAATCTGTTGGGAAATTTGTTGAAGAAGCAGAACCAACACTGTCATTAACTGAGTTAGAACAACAACTTACCGCCAGTCTGGCCGATGCGCTATATCTGAAATTGTCAGACGTGAACATCAACAAACCGTTTATCGACTTGGGTCTAGATTCGATTGTTGGCGTAGAGTGGGTGCGCGACATCAACCAAAGCTACGACATCAACATTACCGCCACCAAGGTTTATGACCACCCAGACCTTAAGTCGTTTGCCGCTTTCCTCAAAGCCGAATACTTTAAAGAGGTTAAGCGCAATGTACCGGTATCAGTATCTGTGCCTGTGCCTGTGCCACAGCCTTTACCGGCTGCGGGACATTATGGTTTGACCTTAAACCAGCCGTTGGCGTCTTTAGACCAATTGGCCTTAACACCGTGGTCGCCAGCCCCATTGGCCGCAGACGAAATTGCCATAAACGTCAAAGCATCGGCCATCAACTTTCCAGACACCATGTGCGTACGTGGACTGTATCCGACCATGCCAGATTATCCGTTTGTGCCGGGTTTTGAAGTCGCCGGAGTAGTGACCCAAGTGGGCAACCAAGTCAGCCGTTTTAAAGTGGGTGACGCGGTGATTTCATTGACAGGCAAAGCCATGGGCGGCCACGCGTCGCGGGTTAATGTTCCGGCTTGCAATGCGGTATTGAAACCACACAACATCAGTTTTGAACAAGGTTGTTGTTTGCCGGTGGCCTTTGTTACCGCACATTACGCTTTCGAACTGGCCAAACTGGGTCGAGACGAATCAGTGCTTATTCACACAGCTACTGGCGGTGTCGGTTTGATGGCCCTACAACTGGCTGCTCTGCGGGGGGCGGTGCCTTATACCACCACCAGTAAACAGGCCAAGGTCGATATTTTGGCCGGCCTCGGCATCAACCAAGTGCTAGACCACAGAACAGACTTTGACCAACAGCTCAAGCAAATGACCGATGGCAAAGGCATTGACGTGGTATTGAACATGCTGTCTGGCGATGGCATTCAAAAAGGCTTGAACTGTCTGGCCCCGAGTGGTCGTTACCTTGAAATTGCCGTTCATGCGTTAAAGACCAGTCAAAAACTCGACCTGTCGTCGATGGTTGAAAACCAATCTATTCACAGCATTGATATTCGTCGTTTGGCCAGCCAAGCCGGTGAGTTCTCAATGCAAGACTTGTTGGCGCCAATGACCGCGATGCTGCAAAACCAGCAAATTGTGCCAATCGTGTCGCGCATCTATCCGGCGAGTCAAATCACCGATGCCCTGCATTATGTCAGTCAGGGTCAGCATATCGGCAAAGTGGTGATCAGCCACAGCGCACAACAAATGACTGACTTAACCGAAGACTGTCTTAACCGTGTGCGTGACCAGCGTCAACGTGCAGCTAAAGCTGTGCTAATGACGCTGCCGGTTACAACTGTTAACTCAATGCCCTCAAAAATAGCTCAGCCAATTGCGGTGATCGGCATGGCCGGTCAATTCCCGATGGCCAACGACGTCGACCAGTTTTGGCAAAATATCAGCGAAGGCAAAAACTGCATCAGCGAAGTGCCAGCCCATCGCTGGGACAATGAAACTTATTACCAAAGCGGTGCCCCTGTAGAAGGCAAAACCAACAGTAAATGGATGGGATTGCTAGAACAATACGACCAGTTCGACCCGTTGTTTTTTAATATCTCGCCAACCGAAGCGCAAGTGATGGACCCCCAGCAGCGGGTCTTCTTGCAAAGCAGTTGGTTGAGTATCGAAAATGCCGGTTACAACCCGCATGACCTGTCTGGCAGTAAAACCGGGGTATTTGTCGGTTGTGGCATGGGCGATTACCATCGTTTGGCCCCGGCCAAATTGTTAAGCGCGCAAGGTTTGCTCGGCAGTTACATTTCAATTCTGGCGGCCCGCATTGCTTACTTCCTTAACCTGCAAGGCCCATGCGTTTCGATAGATACCGCTTGTTCATCGTCGCTGGTGGCTATTGCCAATGCCTGTGACAGTTTGACCAGCGGCGCAAGCGATACCGCACTGGCCGGTGGCGTTTGCGTAATGGCCAGCCCGGCGATGCACATCATGACGGCTCAGGCGGGCATGTTGTCTGAAAATGGTCGCTGCCATGCCTTTGACCAACGGGCCAACGGTTTTGTTGCCGGTGAAGGGGTTGGGGTGTTGATGTTAAAACGCCTAAGCGATGCGCAACGCGACAACGACAGAATATTGGGCGTGATTGAAGGTTGGGGCGTCAATCAAGATGGCAAAACCAACGGCATTACCGCGCCGAGCACCGCTTCGCAAACTCGCTTGCAACGTGACGTGTTTGAACGCTTTAACATTGACCCGAATAGCATTCAATTGATTGAAGCCCACGGCACCGGCACCAAACTCGGTGATCCGATTGAAGTCGATGCGCTTAAAGATGCTTACCAATCCGATTGCAGAACCGAAAAGCAATGTGCGTTGGGGTCGGTCAAGAGCAATATCGGCCATTGTTTAACGGCAGCGGGCGTGTCTGGTGTGATTAAATTGCTGATGGCAATCAAACATCAACAATTACCACCAACAATCAACTTCGAACAGCAAAACGAACACATAGAACTAGACGGTTCGCCGTTCTACATCAACGACAAACTGCAACCATGGCTTGTCGGTGACAACGAGCAACGCCGCGCAGCGGTTAGCTCTTTCGGTTTTAGCGGCACTAACGCCAATATGGTCATTGCTGAATATGCTGCGCCAGTTGCAACGGCTCGCCACGATGATACACAAGAAGTTGTCATTATGTTGTCGGCCAAAACCCAAGCGCAGTTGCAACAAAAAGGGCGTGATTTACTGGCCTTTATTAACAAGTCTGGCAACAACATTAGCCTGACTGACATGGCCTATACCCTGCAAGTGGGGCGCGAAGTGATGGACGAACGTTGGGCGGTTGAAGTTGATTCACTTGAGCAACTGACAGAAAAACTGCAAGCCTTGGTTGAAGGTAGAGAGGTTGATGGCAAGCCAGTAGCTCAGGCTGATAATTACAGCGAAGTGCAAGGCAACCGTATCGAATTGCCGGGTTATCCGTTTGCCCAAGAACGTTATTGGATTGACGACGAAGATTTGCAGCCCATTACCGGCGGTGTCGTTGCGAGTGTGTTGCACCCTTTACTTCATACAAATATCTCGAATATGAGTCAACAACGTTACAACTCGGTGTTCACTGGCGATGAGTTTTTCCTTGCTGATCATCAGGTAAAAGGTCAAAAAATCTTGCCTGCGGTGGCCTATCTTGAAATGGCCCGCGCCGCAGTCGAGCAAGCCGTGCTCATGCCATCAGCAACCTCTGTCGTGACTTTACACAATGCCATTTGGGCACAGCCGATTGTGGTCGAGCAACGCAAATCTGTCGACATTACCTTGGTGGTCAACGATGTAGACGACAAGTTCATTGATTTTGAGGTGGTTAGCGATGAAGTGCTGCACTGTCAGGGTCAGCTGAGCTATCAGCCAAGACCAAAGGCCATCAGGTTAGATATCAACGGTTTGCAGGCACAAATGAACTGGGGTCAGCATGATGCAAAGGCGGTTTATGATGCCTTTAGCCGCTTCGGTTTGAGCTATGGACTGGGCCATCGAGGTATTAAAACCATTAAGCTGGGAGAGCAACAATTACTGGCACAATTAAGATTGCCAGAATCTGTGCTGGCCGATGCCGGACAATACATTCTGCATCCGAGCTTGCTTGACTGTGCTTTGCAGGCCTGTATTGGCTTGAGCGATTTGAATAATCTGCCAGACGAACCCACCATACCATTCGCCCTTGAAAACCTGACGGTACTGTCTGCCTGTACCACCGATATGTTTGCTTGGGTGCGTAGTGGCGAGCACAACAAAATGGACATAGATCTGTGTGACAGCCAAGGCAACGTTTGCGTGCAGATCACGGGATTCTCGACCCGTGCTATAAGTGCTACAGCTCAACAAAAAGCGCAACCTCAGCATAAAACACAACACACAGAACAACATAACAACAAAAACGCCAACCAAGCGCCGTCGTCATTTGATGAAACATTCTATCAAGACCTTATCGAACGCATTTTGGATAACGATATCTCCGTCGATGACGCAGTGGATTTAGGATAAACAAGCCGATGAAAAACTTAACTCAAATATACCAGCAATTATCCAGTGGCAAACTGGACCGGGCAGGGGCTTTTGAGCTTATCAAAGCGATGAAGCAACAAGACAGTAAAAGTCTGCTGGCTGCACCTGTGTGGCAGCCGGGCGAAATAACCCCAACAGGGGATACTTATAATCAGCATTATATTGTTGTTTGTGATTTCAAGGCGGTGAATGTTGAGCGATTGCAAGAGCTGCTACAAAAGAAGAAAGAGCAAAGCCAATGCCAATCAATCAACAGCGAATCAAAAGGCGTTACATCACAAGACATAGCACAACGTTATAATGAAACGGCATTGGCTTGTTTTGACGCAGTGCAAAAAGTGCTGCAAAGTAAACCTCGTGGCAAAGTGCTGTTGCAGCTGGTGATAAACGACAACCTGTTAAACGGTCTGTCTGGTCTGCTTAAAACGGCGATGTTAGAAAACCCGCAGTTGCAAGCTCAGCTGATTTTGACTGACAGCCAAATCAGCACACCAGCATTGGCCGCGCAGCTACAACAAGAGCAAACCGCGCAAGATACGCAAGTCAAATATGACCAAGAAAAAAGGCTGGTTTTAAACTGGCAGGAAGTTAAACCCACTGAGCAGCAAAACCCAATTGTTTTTAAAGAGCACGGTGTTTACCTGATCACCGGTGGCCTTGGCGGATTGGGCAGCTTGTTTGCTAACGAAATTTTGCAACAGACAGCCAAAACCCGGGTGATTTTGACCGGACGATCGGCTTTAACCGATGAAACGTCTTTGCCTGAACGGGTTGAATATCAGCAGCTGGATCTAACAAATTTTGATAAAGTCAGCGAGCTGATTAATGGTATC
>JABSOG010000054.1 GCA_013216025.1 Algicola sp.
GCAGGTCGACGTTTCATCTACCAAAGCGGCCAATTGGTGATGCTCAACCGCAGCAAAACGTTATGGTTGTTCGACACTTTAAGTCAAAAACTCACGACCTTGTTGATACCTAAACCCATTGAAAGTTTTTGGGAGATTGATGACATAGATTTTGAGCGCGGGCAGTTGTTGTATACGTGGTTAGATTCGGCACGTAAGGAAATCGTGTTGTTTCATCGATAGGGGGGGTATACGCCGCAACGCGGCGTATACAGAGGGGGTTGAGCACGAGACCAAGGTTCTAAGCCTCAAAGCCCGTGACTCGGTGATCAGACACGGCATGAACCCGTCCGTGGGGCCTCGGCAAATTCGTCCATGAATTTGACGGTCTGCTCACCGAGTCACGGGCTTTAAATCTAACCTTTGGTGCTCGTGTATTTAGAGAAAAGCCACCATCCTCCCCGACCGCCCAATGGCATTCACTTAAGAAAACAGGCCATTCACTTAGTGGATTGCCTGTTTTTGTACGTTAAATAGTCAACCTAGGTCCTTAATATAACTCCACTGTCTTCGTCGATTTTTCCGCTCTCCACTTCTTCAGCGACTTTTTCGACTCTCGTTTATATTTTCTGCCTGCTCGTACTTTCTGCCGACAAAAACCAATGGTATCAACCAGAATATTAATCGTTTTTGTCAGCTGTTTGGTGTGCTGTAAAAATAAATTTTCCAAGTTTCTAGCCATACAAAGCAGCGCATTTTTCACATTCACCTTGAATTCTGCCGCTTGTTCAGCATCCTGTGGACTGTTGATATTTTTATTTAGATCGTCTTCTGTATGGATGGCCAAGATCCGGTTTAACGTTATCAACACAAAGTGCGCATAGAGTTCCTGTTTTATCCCTCGGTCACTTTGCCCATGAAAATCTCCCACATCAATTAGCACCTTCGAGATTTTATAAAGCTCTTCAACCCCCCAGCGAGCATGATACAAATCACTCAGCTCATCTATCGAATAAGCGTCAGAGTCAAGTAATGTGGTACCTAATATATAGGTAGTATCATCGAAAGTATATTTAACCAGCCTGAGCTTTATCGGGATGAAAGTTATGCCTGGATGGTCTTTTCGCATGCTGCTATATTTCCCTCTAGGGGCCTCAATCGTGACGATGGCATCGGTTTTTTCACCTAATTCAAATTGTTCAGTCACTGTAAAGGTACGTTGAGAGACACGGAAAACCGCATCAACGCCACGTTGGTGATGAGCATTCAACATGGGATAAGACAAATAGCCTCGGTCGTAGACAACAACATCTCGTTTGCTCAGGGTTTTAAGGTGACCCAGTGCAAGTTTGCGTTCATTCCAATCCTCAGATAATTCAAAGTCATAAGGTAGCTTTGACTTTAAATGGTATAGGCAGCTGAGTAACCCTTGAGGGTCATGCGCATGGTCAGATGGCCGTTTGTAAGGTTTATTGAGCACTTGACGAGGGAGGTTCAGTTTACTGCCATCAACGGCAAATACCCGATGGTCTTTCCAGAGTTGTTCCTGCGTATCCTCTTCATAAGCGGCGATTATCTGAGTATTTATCGTTTTGAACACCCCTTCATCCAGCTTTTGCCGGGCATTACTAAAGGCTGAGGCGGCAACAGGTTTGGCTTGAGGCAACGGAATGTCCATTATCCGACATTGTTCCCATAGCTCAACAATGGTTGGGCCATATCCCTGTTTGTTCTTTGAAAATACCAGACGAAAGATAAACAGAATAAGCAGCTGGGTATTAATAATACGCTTGCGTTGCTGCCATTGCTGGTCGAACTGCTTTGCTGTTTTGGTCACAATACTGATAATTTGTTGCCACATAAGTATAAAAGGGTCACCGACTGCCAATGCGCTGGGCGTATAGGTCGCTTTGGTTGGTGCTACGGTGGGCTTGCCCTTGTTTTTGGCGCGTTTTACCTTCTTTACCCCCTCAACAAGTGTCTTCTTACAATCCGGTATTAACGGATAGACCAAGACATCTTTAGGGAGAACAGCCTTAACTTTCGAAGTACCTTTTATGCCCTTGGTTTTCCCTATCAACTGCCAGTTGGCCGCTTTGTAACACGCGCCCGTGTATTGACTGGTATCAACAAAGGTTTCAAGTAGCACGGGACGGAAACCATGCAAGTCAAACCAGTCATCCGCCAGCTGTCTGGCAGCAAGCGATAATGTTTTTGATGCTAGGTTTTTAATTTTGACCCAAGGAAAGACAAGGAAACGGTTATTATTGAGGACCAGATTCAATCGTTGATGTCGTGCATTTTCATTCCAGCCAATCCACTTATCCCGACAGGCCAAATCTCTGACAGGAAACGAAAAAATCAAACAACCCAAGCGGAGTTTCTCACCACTTTGGGTCAGAGCCACAATAAAATAACGCAGATGGTTGCCGATTGGTTTTCGATAACCCAGATAATGATGACGATCGATAAACTCATTCCACAGCACAATATCCGTTTTATCAGTGACTCTTTCCAATGTTATGGCAGCGAACTGAGCGAGTTCACCTTCAATTGCAGCAGGCACAGCTGTTTTATCTGTCCAGATTATCTCTTTTTGTAATGCCTTTGCCGTTTTAATTTTTGCTGGCAGTGTAAACAAGCCAACGTCCTGCATTTCTTCCAGTGCATTGAGGCAGGTCTGGATCCGGTTGTTGCCCCCAGGCGTTACCCAGTTCAGGTTTTCACAAATCGTTTGTCCGAGTTCTCGGCGGCTTAGCTTTGGAAAGTTGGTAACCGTTTTGACAATCTTATCCAGCTGTTTACGTTGAAAACGGCGGCCCGCAAATGTGGTTAATTTTAGTGCTTCAATTTTTTTGTTCATTTTCGCTGGAGATTAATAGATTGACAGTTAATCATCCTATAAATCGCCATGTGAGTCAAGAATTTATCGAAATAAGAAAATAAGCCAATAAAAACATAGCGTTAAGAGCGCTGTATTTCTCTCGTTTCTACTTTTATTAAAAGAATGCCATTGCCCGACCGCCACCCTTGATATTACTCCGTAATATCCACAACAATGTTGTGTAAAAAGCGCTGCCGCGCCTAAAGGAAACTTCGTTTCAGCACAACGTGCTTAGCGCAATTGCGCCTTTTTTGCTGCGTTGCAGCACAGCGAAGCTGTAATTTGCTTTTGCAACAATTTGTTGCGTAGGGTGGCGGTCGGGGAGGATGGTGGCTTTTCTCTAATACACGAGCACCAAAGGTTAGATGCAGAGTCCGTGACTCGGTGAGCAGACCGTCCAAAACATGGATGTTTTGGCCGAGGCTCCATGGATGGATTGATGCCGAGTCTGATCACCGAGTCACGGACTTTGCGGCTTAGAACCTTGGTCTCGTGCTAAACCCCCTCTTTCGTCGCGACAGCGACGAAAATCATCCACCCCCCAAAAAAAAGGCCGCAAATGCGGCCAAGAGGTAAGATGGTAAAATTGTAAGTTGGTAAAAAATATTAACGTATTTGCAATACGGTCTGCTGTAACGTCGAGTTAACTTCTAACGCCCTTGAGTTCGCTTGGAAGTTTCGTTGCGCTGCAATCAAATCAACCAATTCATTCGTCAAGTTTACGTTTGACACTTCCAGTGCCGAAGAATTAATACTACCGTAAGTCCCCGTATTAGCTTCACCCGCCAATGGTTCGCCAGAATCCAGACTTTTCTTCCACGCCGTATTGCCCACTTGCCGCAATCCTTGCACATTACCAAAACGGGCAATCGCAATCTGGCCTAAGAAAGAGGAATCACCGTTACTGTACGATGCCACGACTTTACCGCCTGCATTGATGTCTATACCGGTTAATCGTCCTACCGTTGCACCATCTTGTTCAAGGTTGTTGACCTCAAATTTTGAAGCATACTGGGTGGGTTGCCTGGTGCCCGAACTGTCACGCCAGTTGACATTCATCGTCGTTGGGAATGTCGCACCATTGGTCAAGATACCGGAAATACCCGTTGTACCTGCACCACCTGTAATGGCGACCGGCAGTAATGGGTTTGTGGCCGGTTGACCATCTGCGGTAAACGAAATGGTTGTGGCTGGTGCGCCGGCAACCCCGCCACCGACGTTTGCACCAAGCTGAGCGGACACATCCTGACCATCAATGGTTAAATGAACATTCCAGGTTCGATCAGGTGGTGCCACCACCTTAACAAAGAAAATCCCCATTACATGGGCTTCACCTAAGCTGTCATAAATGGTTGTTGAGGTAGAAGAGCTGTAAGAGGCAATATCGGTTGGGTCAAAAGCCGCCACTACCGGTATTGTTGCGCGTGAATCGAGGTTCATCGACAAAAAGACATTGGTGGTAGAACGCGGTGCACCCGCCGAATCTGGAATTTGAATCGCTTTGGTGGTGGACAAACTCACCGAAGTGGTTGCACCTGTTGCGGGGTCAGTTTGGAACCCTTGTAAAAAGTTGCCTTGGCTGTCGACAACAAAATTGTCTTTGTTTAGCTTGAATGCCCCTGCCCGAGTAAAAGTCATGTCTCGTGAAGCCAAGTCCGGTGTCATGGCATAAAAGCCATCGCCGGTGATCGCCAAATCCAACGAGTTGTTGGTAAATCTTAACGCCCCCTGATGAAACTGTTGTGCGACTTGTGCCGTTGCCACACCATCACCAACTTTGGTTTTGCCTGAACTGAAAATGGATGATGCATACACATTAGAAAACTCGGCACGAGATTCTTTAAATCCGGTGGTGCTGACGTTCGCAATGTTATTGGCGGTGGTATCCAAGTCTTTCTGGGCAGCAGCGATGCCGCTTAGTGCTATTCCAAAACTCATAATTTACCTCGATTTTCGCTTTTCGCGATGTCTAACTCAATTTACCCTCAAGCCAATCAAGGCCGGGTCTTTTTTAAATTCGTTTGCTGTTTTGTGCTGTTCACTGAATTGAACAACACAAGCTAACCTTCACCAATCTCTTCAATGTCCGACAATTTGGCAGACCCGTTATCGGTGTTTATCGTCAACCCGGAACCATTGGCCCCGAAGCTGACACTTTTAACTTTTGCATAAGTCGACACAGGCAGTGCTGTTGCCTTGTTACCAACACTCGCTTGTAGAGTAATCGTATATTCACCAGCCGCGACTGGATCACCGTTTTCGTTCAAACCGTCCCATTGGAAACTGTGTTTGCCCGGCTCGAAATTGCCCAAATCGACAGTCCGGATCAATACACCGTTCTTATCATCAATGCGCATTTGGGTATTATGGGCCGACAAAGGGGTAGTAAAGGCACCCGATATCGGTTCACCGCCACCACCGCTTTGTACAGTCTTGGTCGGCAATAGCACCTTTTGCCCCACCAAAGATGACGCCTGCAAAGCCTGATTGGACGTCATCGAAGCGGCAAACTCAGCAAAGTTGCTGTTCAATGACGAGATCCCGTCAGCCATGGTAAAACTGGTCATTTGCGAGATCATCTCATTGTTTTCCACCGGTTTGGTCGGATCCTGAAAAGATAATTGCTGGGTCAACAAGGCAAAAAAGTCGCTCTGATCTAAAGCCCCGCTGTCCTCTTGGGTATTAACCTGTGCCGCCGGATTATTACGTAACCCGTCTATGATGCTGTTAGATACTGAATCAACCACTGTCTTCACCTCTTGCCTATTTCTATATTCATTTGAGCTCTATCCAATGTCATTTAATTGACGCCCTATCGTTGACCCATCAATAATGTTTTCGATAACATCTGTTTGGCCGCATCTGCTACCTGAACATTGGTCTGGTAGGTTCTTGATGCCGAGATCATGTTGGCCATTTCTTCCATTATATTGACGTTGGGTTTATAGATATAACCGTTCTCATCCGCATTGGGATGATTAGGCGAATACTCGATGTTTAACGGTGCCTGAGATTCAACAATCCCCAGCACTTTGACACCGACCGACTCGCCCTGCTGGGCTGTGGCAGCTTTTGTCATTTCTGCGGCAAAAACAGGCTGCCGTGCACGATAAGTTTGCTCAACACTGCTCGAAACCGTATTGGCGTTGGCAATGTTACTCGCGGTGGTATTAAGCCTGATAGACTGGGCACTCATGCCGGTGCCGGCGATATTGAATACGTTATATAAGCTCATGATTATTGTCCTGTTAATGCTTTTTTGATGCCCTTGATACGGCCACCGAGAAAGCGCACACTGGCCTGGTATTCCATTGAATTTTCAAGGAATTTGTTTCGCTCCACCTGAATATCAACGGTATTTCCGTCACCGGTATCCGGCTGGTCAGGCGTGATATACAACGTCTCATTCTGACCGCCTATACTGGGTATTTTAAAATGCTTTTCATTGGTGCTCGACATCATTTGCGAAGGCCGTTTATCCTGCGCATTTTTCAGCATCTGATGAAAATCCATGTCTTTGGCTTTGTAATTGGGGGTATCGGCATTGGCAATATTGCCCGCAAGCACCTCGGCACGCCGGGAGCGGGCCACCATAGCGTGTTCATGTACGCCAAATGCTTTTTCAAAACTAATCGCCATAATACTTACTCACAAAAGACTGGGTGAACAAGATTAAGCAATTAGCAGACCAACAGGGGAGGGTATTCTATTTTTTTTGGTAAATGATACCGGGGCTACAACGAAGCATATTGAACTTGTCACTCAGACCCGACATTGATTCGGAGGCGCCAAGAAGTAAAAAACCTTTATCATTCAAAGACCTTGAGAACTTTTCAATTATCTGGGCTTTGATTTCAGGGGCAAAATAAATCAGCACATTACGACAAAAGATGATGTCGAAACGACCTAACAAGCTGTAATTATCGAGTAAATTGAGGTGACGGAAATTTGTCATGCGGCGAATATTTTCCTTCACCTGCATCATGCCTTGGCCACTGTCCTGGAAAAACTTCAGCTTACGTTCGGGCGAAAGTCCCCTGGCAAGCGCCAATCCATCATATTGTGCCAACTTGCAATGATCAAGCATGGTATTTGAAATGTCAGTGCCCAAAATATTAAAGTTACTGGACAATGAACGAGGGTTACTCGCCTGGTATTCGGCAATCGCCATCGAAATAGAATAGGGTTCTTGACCAGAAGAAGAAGCAGCAGACCAGATTTTCAGGCTATTTTTTTTAGCTAACAGCTCAGGTAAGATTTTTTTCTTGAGCAGTTCATAGGGATAACCATCACGAAACCACAGCGTTTCATTGGTGGTCATGGCGTCAACTACGGCTGCCCGCAGTTGCCGTTGGGTCGGTTGTAGGGTTTGAACTATCAATTCTGACAGTGACGTCACCTTGAACCGAGTCATTAATGGTGCCAGTCGACTCTTGACCAGATAAAGTTTATTGTCACCTAGGACAATACCACACTGTTGTTCCAAAAAATCACGAAATCTGGCGTATTCACCATCATTCAATTGTTTATCTGACACTTTTTATGACCTTTCGTGTAGGGTGTTGTTGACCTTTTGAATTGAAATTTTGTTCGAGTTCAAAGGTCAACACCCCCTAGTCTACATGCAACCATTTTTTGACTGCTGCAGCCAAATCATCCGGATTGAACTTGGCGATAAAGTCATTTGCCCCGACTTTTTCGACCATGGCGTGATTAAAGACGCCGCTTAATGAAGTATGCAAAATAATATGCAATTGGTCCAGTCTTGGGTTGGCACGAATTTCAGCAGCCAAAGTATAACCGTCCATTTCAGGCATTTCGATATCAGAGATCAACAACCCGACTTTTTCTGTAATGCTACTCTCACAGCCGTCAGCCATGGCATTAAGTTGATCCAATGCATCTCTACCGTTTTTGGCCAGCACCATTTCAATGCCCAGCGGTTCCAACGCTCTTTTAACCTGATTACGAGCAACCGCAGAATCATCGGCTATCAAAATAACCCGATCGCCCAAATCTTTTTGCAACTGACCGTCTTGAATCACTTCCTGACTGACCATGGTTTTTTGAGGGGCAATTTCGTCAAGGATTTTCTCAACATCAAGAATTTCAATCAGTTCATTGTCGACCTCGGTCACTGCGGTCAGATAACTTTGCTTGCCAGCCCCTTTAGGTGGTGGCATAACATCAGCCCAATTGAGGTTAATGATACGCTCTACCGAGTCGACCAAAAAACCCTGTACCGTTCTGTTGTATTCAGCGATGATGATAAAGGCAGTCTTTATGTCAGGGATGGGACGACCGCCGGTGGCGCTGCTCAAATCAATCACTGAAATGGTTTGACCACGAATATAAGCCACCCCTTTAACCAAATGATTCTGCTTTGGCATTTGAGTTAACGACGGACACTGCAAAACTTCCCTGACTTTAAACACATTAATTCCATACCTTTGTGGCCCCTGCAATTTGAAAAGCAACAACTCCAGGCGATTGGCACCAACCAGCTGCGTGCGTTGGTTAACCGAATCAAGTACACCCGCCATAGTAAACCCCTATCTCTATTTTAAATTTCGCACAATGATTTATGGAATAACTCTTGCTTACTGACTAGTTAAGAGCAATAAAGAACTCAATTAAGAGCTCGATAAGAGCATTGGAAATAAACGCAATGCCTAAAGCTAGCTTCAGAACAACACCAACACATTAATTATTAATGATTAATGATTAATGATTAACCGTCACGACTGACAGCCAAGAATGTCCAAAAAAGACGCTCTTTTGACGCTCTTTTGACACTATTTCGATGTTACGGATATTATATAACGCTTTCAGTCCTTAAAGCATAGTAAAACGCCATGAAAAAGTTGATTTTTTTTATTTTGAACCCATTAAAAACAGTGATTTTATCACTTTGTTTATTCACTTATGCCACTGCCACTTTGGCTAATAGTAGTACCACTAAAGCCAATGCCGCTTCAACCATTAAAAGCGTCAAAGTTTTGTCACACCTTGAGATTGGTGAAAAAGCCGTCGCCTATATCAGGGCATTGTTCCCAGCACCAGAAGTAGGCGAACTCAGCTACAAATTTGTACCACTGGACAGGCGAATAAAAATCAAACCCTGTGATGACGATTTACATCTGGCCATTCCTGGTTCTGCGAGCTTAAGTAAACGAACCGCAGTGCAAGTCAGTTGCCACTCACCCAAAAGCTGGAATCTATATGTTCAAGTAAAGATCACAAAAATGATCCCAGTAGTCGTGGCCAAGAACAACCTCGCACCGGGCAGCGTCATCACCAGCGACAATGTGACTGTCATAATGAAGGACAGTACCCAAATACGGGGCCGCGCATTACAGCAACCCCGTCAACTGTTTGGCGCTAAGACCAGCCGATATATTACGGCAGGTCAAGCAGTTACGTTACGACAGGTGTGCTTGGTATGCAAGGGAGACATGGTGACCATAGTGGCAAAACTGAAAGGATTGAGAGTAAAAACCACAGGAATCTCTCAACAAAACGGGAGTTTAGGTGATAACATTGCTATACTCAACAGTCGAACCAATAAACGCATTGACGCCAGAGTAGTTGCAGTGAATCGGGTTGAAATAAATATTTAAATCCGTATGTGTTGTGATCAAACGCAACAATATCAAGGTGATAGTGTTGAGCGGCAAAAGAATACAAATAAAATGCAAATAAAAGTCAAAAATGTTCAAAAAAACGCTAAAGTTTTCGCCAAAATTGCCGTTAAACAAAGTAAGAGAAAACTGAGAAGTGTGGGGTTAGTAAAATGTCCGTAAATTTCAATAACTTATCAGGTGGCCAACCCGGCAACCAACAGATAGGATCTGATAAAGGTTCACAGGTTCGTCAACAAACCAACCAGCAGGCAACGGTGCAACAAACCACCAAAGCCAGTGCAAAAGATTCGGTTTCATTGACACCACAGGCACAGCAATTTAATAAGTTGCAGCAAAAAGCCAGCAATTCAAGCGGTGTCGATAGCAGTAAAGTGAACGATATCAAAAAAGCAATTGCTGAAGGAAAGTATGAAGTTAACATCCAGCGCTTGGCTGAGAAGCTCGCCAGCTTCGAATCAGACTTGTTTAATTAGTAAAAAAGCTCACTGATGACAACTTCTCTTCTCTTATTGTTACAGCAGCAACTTGCGCAACTCGTTCAAATGAACGAGTTTCTGCTTTTAGAGCGCGAAGCTTTTACCAGCCGCTCAGTCGAAAAAATCCAAACTGCCACTGCGCAGAAACAAAATGCTCTAGTTCAACTCCAAGCCACCGACCAGCAAATCTCAGGCTCTTTTGTCGCAGAAGATTTTGAACAGCAAGACATTAAACCCATTAAAATCGAAATCGACAACGCGATGGCTGAGTTAAAAAAACAAAACGAAGTTAATGGTAAAATCGTGCAAAGCAATCAAATCAACCTCAATATGCTCAAAGATATATTGATGCCCAGAAAGAAAGACCGCGCTGCTATGACATATGATCAGGCAGGTCAAAAGTCTTCACATATTCGTGGAAAGCCAATTAAGGCTTGATGTTAATCTTCGCTGCAGATACGTCCTTGTAGTCTGTAGCGAATAGTTGTCGAAGGATATACAGGCACCACACAAGACCAGTTTCAAACCCATCCTCCATATGAGATCAAGTCGGACTTTTGCAACAGCCTACATATAGGTCCAACTCAAATCACCATCAATTACTCGACAAAATGGCTAAAAAAAAGCAGGCAAATTGCCTGCATCTTTGACCTGTGATCAAGAACCTCTTGGTAGTCTAAGTAATCCTCTTAATAATACCGAACGTTCTTGAGCCGTCTATCCCTGTTCTGCATCTTATATAAGGCATAAACCACTTTCATATCCAGTTCTAACTCTGTGGTGTAGATATCGCCGAGGGCGTAGTTTTTGACGACTTTGGCACCTCGAATCAAACCGTTAACCTTTGATTTGAGGATATCGTTGCGGGCAACCATGCCTTTAACTGAGGTTGAAGCACTGATATTGTGACCATAAACCTGCTCTGCCAATTCTCGATACGCATCGAGTTTGGATGAGCGGATCGCAAGGATCATTTTTTGACTTTCGCTGGCCCCTCTTTGCAAACTGATGGGCGCGTAACCTACGGCTTTTACAATGGGAAAGACCTTCGGTTGTACTGTCTCCCATTCGACATGTTTATCAAATACAGTGGAACAGCCAGACAAGGTCAATACCCCACCAACCAATAACACTTGCTGGATGAGCCGCCTGGCTTTATGCTGCGTAAATTGTTTAAACATCATGTTATTTACCTCTAATTTCGGTAATTAGCTTAATACTTGCCAACCTTTATACACAAAATTATGCACAAATCACGCCACAGCTTCAATTAATCCTCACCCCACCAAAAAACACTAAGGACTCGGCACGTTATATGCTTAATTGAAGCTCTATAGGTTTCAGCGAATCAGCCAGGATAAAGACATTATGATGTTTAAAAGCAAGATTCATCAATGGTTATTGCTAATACTGTTGGGTAGTACGGTGTACTCTAGCAATATCCGCGCCCAATGGGTTGAGGCGAGCGGATCCGCCGAGATCCGCAACGGCGATAAACACGAAGCTAAGAACAAGGCGGTAAAAAATGCCGTCAAAGAGGCGCTGATGTTTGCCGGTGCGTCAGTATCGAGTGTTCAAGAGGTCACTGACGGTTTATTGACTCAAGATAATTTTAAAGTATCAGCCCACGGCAGTATTCAACAAATTGAGCTGATTGATGAACATCATAGTCAGGGGATCATTTCTGTCACTATTCGTGCTGACATCGTTACCAGCACCAACTCAGCCGAAGAAGCGCGATGTTTCTCCAGCGAATTTAGAAAGTCCGTCGCCATTACCCAATTAAGCCTGAATAATCGTGAGCAAGCCAAAATCGGCAGCTTGTACGGCATTGGTAAAGTTTTTTCACAGCGGCTTGCTGACCTGATGCGCAAAGAAAGCGATTATGTGCTGGCGAGACCCTGGTATCAACAAAAAATCAACAACCAAACCAGCTTCGAACAATATTATGATAATGACCTGAAAGTCATCGATACCATAGGCCAGTCTAGCGAAAGCCAATTTGTACTGCTTGGACAGATCACCGACATGTCGTTTGGCGACCAAACCAGCAGTGATTTTGCCTTTTGGAAAGACAGGGCCATCGAAAGGTATTTTTCAGTGGATTTCATGCTCTACAACACCAGTACCAAAGAGCAGGTTTATCGCGAACAGTTTGACGCGGTTGGCGATTGGTCGTTTGACCCACGTCGTAGAGTAGATATTAAAGGCCAAAAGTTCTGGCGATCGAATTATGGCGGCTCTATTACCTCAGTTATTGAACAGGTAAAAATGGCGGTCGAACAAGTGGTCTATTGCCAACCTTTACAAGGCAAAATCGTTCGGGTTGACGGCAATCAAATACAGTTTAACCTTGGTGCAAACCATGGAGTTGTCAAAGGCCAGCGTTTTTCAATCATTCACCAGTCACACTTTGTCAATGAGAACGGCAAACACTTGCCACGCTTTGTGATCAGCCCCTATCAAGTTGAAGTGGTCGATGTTTACACCAAAACGGCCGTGGCCAATTCGATTAACGACGAGTTACTTGGCAATATTCAAACCACCGATCATGTTATTTTGAAGCAAATTGAAGACGTAGGGTTTGAGTGATCGGGATCCCCTTCGGGGGCGCTGACGCTTAAAGTCAAAAGCTTTGCCACGGAGGCACGGAGAGGCGGAGGAAAGAATGAGGAAAAGCATTAAAAGATAGAAAAACAGATACGGCTTTAATTTTGTCATACTAAATAGTTAGGGTCGAATTTGTACTTCAGTTGTTTTCATTTTGATTTGTTCTTTTGCCCTTCTCATTCTTTCCTCCGCGACTCCGTGCCTCCGTAGCAAATCACTTGAACTTAAAGTGCAACGCACGTCACATGATTGAAGCCCATATCAGCCAGTTTGGCGTGTTTGTCGACAGACAAACGCTGAGTAGAATACAAATGCTTTTCTCCAGCGACCGTCTCGCCATCTAAAGTACCATCGTTCAGCAAACCATCACCCAACAAAGAACAAACCCGGTTAGCAATTGCCGCACCAGAATCAACTAACTCAATCCCATCCGGCAACATCGACTGAATCTGTTGTTTAATCAAAGGAAAATGCGTACAGCCCAGTACCACAGTGTCGGTTTGATACAAAGACTCCAGTGACACCACATCCTCTTGATCGGGCTGCTCATGCCAAAAATGCAATTCAGCCATATGCACCAACTCACTCGAACCCAGCTTGTGCACCTCACAATGGCTGGCAAAGTCTTTAATCAGTCGCTCTATATAAGGGCTTTGCACAGTAGCCTTCGTTGCCAGTACACCGATACAACCAGACTTGCTAATATTGGCGGCAGGTTTTATCGCCGGAACAACACCCACAAAAGTTTGTTTAAATCGGGTTCGCAAAAAATCAAGGGATTGGGTAGAGGCGGTATTACAGGCAATGACGATGATATCTGGTGGGGATTGCTGTTGCAGAAAATCAACAATACGCTCCAGCCTATCCAATAAGGATTGCTCTGACAATTCACCGTAGGGTAGATAGAGGTTGTCCATAAAATAACTGACCGTTATCCCGGCACACTTTTGTTCAATTTCAGCCAGCACCGAAAAACCACCGATACCGGAATCAATCAAAGCAATATGAGGTGAAGTTGGCCGTGCCATAGACAAAAAAATACCCACGATGATTTATATGTGGGTATTGTGCCATTTAGGCGTTTGGTTTACAGATTTTATTTAAGCAATGCCTAACCAGAAACGCATGTTATAAAGCTCTGGTTATACTGTACATGGATGTACTGACTTTTCAACTCGTTGGAAAGTGAGTGAAGTTCCACTTGCTTGAACGAAACGGTTTCCTGAAACCTCACATGGATGTGAGTTTCAGGACGATAACTAGCTTTTAGTGCCATCGCTCGTTGGCTCACCTACCGCAATGCCCTGAGGTTCAACTGCGGGTGCAGATTCAGGATCGTCAGCAGGCGGTTCAACTGCGGTTTCGTTTTGCAGAGTACTCAACATCTGCTGGTTAAATTGAACAAAACGTTCCATTGAAGCCGAAATATTGACTTCGCCTTTGAATTCGAGGTATTTGCTCACCGAACTGCTCATCAACTCTTGTAAATCATTGCCATCTCTAAGCTTTTCTTGAGCCTGCTCTATAAATGCCATCAGGTCTTTGAGGTAATTGGCCACCGGTTTAATCAACTGTCCGATGTTCTGTTGAGATTGTTCGCCATTGTCATGTCCTTGACCATGTTCGCGGCCATGTCCTCTGCCCGGTCTGTCAGCACCTTCATACTGAGCTACCTGCTGATAAGCATGGGCGACACTGATGGATTCGGTGCGGGTCATTTGCAGTGAAAAGCCGGATAATTCGCTTTCGTCAAATCCCAACTGAGTTGCCTGCTCAAAAGCTTTGTCCAAATTGCCGTTGAAAAACTCATCCGCCAATTTGCTGACATCTTGAACCAATGCGCCAATCGCTTCTCTTTCATCTTCGTCTAACTCGCCTTCGACACTAAACGAGAAACCGACCGCGTGATAACGAGATTCGCTGGTTTGACTGTATTGCACATTAGAAGTGCTACCATCTTCATTTTCGGTTGAATAGGAAGCACTTTGCTGACTGGCTTGATACCGCAATGCTTCGGCAAAATTGATGGTCACAATATCGCCATCATTGGTTTGAATACTGATTGACGAGGACTTGCTCAATGAATAATTAATTTCTGTGGCAGTGGCAGCCAATTGGCTGATTTGAGTGTCTTGCATTTCAGGCACAGTGCCAAACAGTTTGTTTTCGAAACGGTCTAATCCATTTTGAATCGCATCATAAGCTTTATTAATACCGCCTTCGACTTCATCGTCGACTTGTCCCATCGCACCGAGCTCTTTGCGAGCCTGCGCAAAACCTTCTTCAACGCCTTTGCGTGCGTGCTCCAACATACTGCTAAGTCTTTCGTCGTCTGAGCCATCGCCCTTTGCCTTCATCACCGCTTTTTCGATAAATGACAGGACATTTTTCGCCACTTCTTCAAAATCAAACAACGATTCATTTTTTTTGCTGGCAGCTGCGCTTTCAGGGTCCAGTGACGCTAACTTGTCACTCATGACCTTGTTGAGTACGTTGAAACTCAACACCATCGACTGACTTTGCTGCACAATAGATGCACTACTGACCAGCTTACTGAGATTGGGTTTGATATTGGCAAGAGCGTCTTGCGGGCCTCTTGCTTGACCGGCCGGGTTTGCATCGAACAACGATGTACCTTGTAAAAAGGATTTTATTTCGCCAAAGTTCATCACTATTGCCTCGGAATTTTCATGTATTTGGTTATCGGCCGCAGGCTGAATATCTTGAGCAGTTTTTGTCGTTTTTTTCAGGCTTTTTTATGATTGTTTTTCTTTGGCTATTTCTTCACTGCGCACCAACTCCAATCCACCTTTTTTGTCAGTCAAACTGTGACTGTCACCAAAGAAATGGCCACCGGGTTCAATAATTAATTGCTCAGAATAAAGTGTACCACTGAGCTTGCCGCCCGGTAGAATTTGAATCAATTCAGAGCGACATTCACCCTCAAAGTTGCCACTAATCAACAATTTTCCGCTGGTTATTTCGCCGTCAACGTGCCCTGACTGACCGATGGTGACAGTGGCGGAACAGTGGATGTTGCCTGACACCCGACCGTCGACGTGCAGGCCGCCGTCAATCTCAAATTTTCCGTTGATGCTACAATTCTTGGCGATAAGGGTAGTGGTATTATTGCCATTAGCTTCTGCATGCTGGCCATTAAAGAATCCCATGGGATCTCCTGTATTTTTTCTAGCTGTTGATCAAAATTGTTCAGTGTCCAAAGTATAAAATTGGCGGGGTCCAGACTTCTTTCGCCAAACCTTATACCATAATGTAAATGAGGTCCGGTAGAACGGCCACTATTACCAGAATAACCAATAAGCTCTCCCTTGCTTACAATCTGGTTAACCTTCACATCCATGCTTTTCAAGTGCCCGTAATAAGTAACAAATCCCATGCCATGACTGATTTTTATCAATCGGCCAAAACCACCCTGGGTATTTTGTAACGATGTCACTACACCATTGGCCGTAGCGACCACCGGCGTGCCGATATCACTGTGAACGTCGATGCCCCGATGAAGATAGCGCTTTTTCTTAAACGGATGCACGCGATTGCCATAGCTGCTAGTCACCCGGTCATAATCTACCGGCCTGCCGTTAGGTAAAATCTGCAATACCATTTGACGAAAAGCAATTTGATTGGACAACTGATGAAACCGTTCACTGTCAGCCAATGCGTCACTGCCTTGATAATTCACCTGCTTAAACAATAAACTCAGCTGCTGCTGATTAAGCGCCAAATCCGCTGACTCTTGAGCCAGTTCAGTACTTAAGCGCTGATGTTGCAACTCAAGTGCCGCCGTTTGTTCAACCAATTGCTGTTGTCGTTCAAGCAAAGCTTGATTACTGGAGTGTAAATCAGTGTTAAGCCAGTTTAACCACACAGGATAAATAATCAGCAGCAGCAAAGCCAATATAAACAGCAACAGTGTTTTGAACACAAATGACTTATTGAGGCCAAGCTGGCGACTGCCCTTAACATCCGAGAATGTGATCAACAAGCGGTTTTTCATGTATTTTACAACTCCTCGGGTTATTTACAAAATCTATTCACAAAGACTATTTGATTATAATTTGAACGATTTATTTTAGCTATTCAAACAGCATTTGTTTTTCAACCCCGACTTTATACCAGTAATAGCCGCAATACACAAAAATTTGACATCGACGTCGACATTTGGGGCTTGGACATTTGGCCGATAACCCATAAAATACGCCTTTGTTACTAGCCATCACCAAGAGTATTTTCGATGTCGTTTTCCCAAATAGAACCAAACCGTTATGATCAATTGTTGGCGGACAAATGCGAGTCAATCAAAGCCAATTTCTGCGAATTGACAATGCCCCCCGTTGAGGTTTTTGCCTCAGACAAGACCCATTACCGTTTGCGTGCAGAATTCAGGGTATGGCACGAGGGTGAAGACCTGTATCACATTATGTTTGACCCCACAGACAAATCAAAAATCCGCATCGAAAACTGGTTGCCTGGCTCGACAACCATTTATCAATTGATGCCGATACTGATAGAAAAACTCAAAGCCAGCCCCAAGTTGCGACAAAAACTGTTTCAAATCGATTATCTGTCGACCTTAAGCGGCGAAATATTGGTGTCTTTGTTGTATCACCGCCAATTAGATGAGCAATGGGAAACACAGATAAAACAGTTGAAGCAGGATCTGAGCGAGCAATTCAAAATCGATTTTGTTGGCAGAGCCAGAAAGCAAAAAATCATCCTCGATAGAGATTATGTCAACGAGCAACTGACCATTCACGGTCGCAAGCTTGAATATCAACAGGTTGAAAACAGCTTCACCCAGCCCAACGGAACAATGAACCAGCAAATGATTGAGTGGGCGATAGATGCCAGTAAAGACAATGGCGGCGACCTGTTGGAACTGTATTGTGGCAACGGCAATTTTTCGATTGCGATGGCGGCCCATTTTGACCGGGTTTTGGCCACAGAAATAGCCAAAAGCTCTGTCAACTCGGCGCAGCATAACATTGCTGTAAACAAGATTGATAACGTAACTATCATACGTATGTCGAGCGAAGATTTTACCGAAGCGTTAAAAGGCGAGCGCCAATTCAGACGCCTCGAAGGCATTGATTTGAGCAGTTACAACTGCCAAACCATATTGGTCGACCCGCCACGCAGTGGCCTAGACAAGGACACCGAAGCCATGGTGGCTGGTTATGACAACATTATTTATATTTCGTGTAATCCCAATACGTTAAAGGATAACTTGGACGTTTTGTGCAAGACCCACAAAGTTGAGAAGTTTGCCATGTTTGACCAGTTTCCTTATACCGACCATATGGAATGCGGCGTTTATTTGACTCGTCTTTCTTGATCCCTGCGGGGGCTTGGTGGCCAGAGGCCCTAAGGTCAAAAGATCTCAACACGGAGGCACGGAGCCACGGAGGAAAGAAAGAGAAAAGACTAAAATGAAAAAAGGCAAAGAAGGTTTGAACGACGAACCCAGTAAAATCATCCAAATATTACTGTTTTAAATTTCTAATCTTTTCGTTTTTAATGTTTTTCCTCTTTCTTTCCTCCGCCGCTCCGTGCCTCCGTGTTAAAGCTTTTGACCTTAAAAGGCCGCAGGCCGACCAAGAAGCAGCTTAGCTTTTTCGGTTAAGCTGCATAGCGCCCTTGGCCACAAGTCGGAGTTGCTTTTTGGTCCGAACAGCGAGCTCGGCGCGTTTCTCATTGTTCAAATCAAGCGCTTCGGCGCCTGCATTAAATACAATCGTCACCAGCGCGTCGGCCTCAATTCTGGCATTTTCGAGCGAAGTGCCGTTGGCCCGGCACAGATAATCACTTAATTCAGCGATAAAATGTTGGTTTTCACGATAAACAGCTGAGCGAAAGGCAGCCGATGTGCCAGAGCGCTCACGCAATAATAAACGAAAGACGTTTGAGTTGTTTTCGATAAATTCCATAAAGATTGTGACAGAGGTCTGGATCACGCTGCCGCCGCTGGCGATCCTTTCGCGAGCTTGACGCATAAGTTGTCGTAACGTCAATCCGGCTTCGTCTACCATGGTCAAGCCCAGCTCGTTCATGTCCGAAAAATGACGGTAAAAAGAGGTCGGGGCTATACCAGCTTCACGTGAGACTTCACGCAGACTCAAGCTTGAAAAGCTTTTATCAGCGCTCAACTGACTAAACGCCGCATCAATCAGCGCCCGCCTAGTTTTTTGTTTTTGCTGTGCCCGTACACCCAAAGTTGTAGTCAATTATTTCTGCCATTTCTGGATACCATCATTAGGGGGATTTAATAACGCCAGCCGAGTCAGTGCAAGTCTTTTCTCCTGATTATTAATGAAATGTCGAATCACTAAAAATGGCCGTGTGCCTATGTACCACGAACCTGACCTCTTGACATCAAGTCAGATCTAGATAAAATCAGCGTACACTTGTAAGCTTAAATAAAAATATCATGAAAAAACCCGCCATCGCCTGGCTAAATGTATCTATTTTCTCCACTACTGGCCTAATTGCCTTACTTGGCGTACCCTATTACGCTTATTTCGTAGGGTTTGACCTGTTTACTCTGGTTGCCTCTTTCTTTGCCTTGGGTTTTTGTGGTTTGTCTATCACCGCCGGGTATCATAGGCTATGGGCACACAAAACGTATCAAGCCCATCCAATTCTCGAATTTATATTGGCCATTGGTGGTGCTTTTGCCCTGCAAAACAGCATTTTGCACTGGTCGTCTGATCATCGTGTTCATCACAAACATGTTGATGATAACGACAAAGACCCCTATTCGGCCAAGATGGGTTTCTGGCACAGCCACATTGGTTGGATGCTAAGAGACTACCAAACCAGCCACGGCACTGATTACAACAATGCCCGAGACCTACAACGCAACAAAATAGTCATGTGGCAACATAACAACTATCTAGCCTTGGCTTTGGGCACAAATATTGGCATTCCGTTGGTGTTGGGTTTGATCCACGGCGAAATGCTGGCGATGTTTTTGACTGTTGGGGTTTTACGTCTGGTGCTCAATCATCACAGCACTTTCTTTATCAACTCTTTGGCTCACGTCTGGGGCGAACAACCTTATACCGACAAAAATACCGCCCGCGACAACGGTATTCTGGCGTTTTTAACTTATGGCGAGGGTTATCACAACTTTCACCATATTTTTGAAGGCGATTACCGTAATGGCATCAAGTGGTGGCATTATGATCCGACCAAATGGTTAATTAAGGCCTGCTCTTACGTCAAATTAACCAGTAATTTAAAAGTGTCACCCGAGAGCCGAATTGAAAAAGCCCGGGCCGATATGCTGCTCAAAACATCGAAAGAGCGGCTACTCAAGCTGAAGAAAATGGCTAACTATCAAGAACAGCTAGATAAGTTACAGCAGGAATACGAAAACCTGATGACCCAGCTCAACGACTACTACGACACCAAACGACGTTTGCTGGAGATCAAGAAAAAGGATATTCAAGACCGCGTAGCTCAAATCGACCTACATCGAGAACTCAGTAAGCAGTGTGATCAGCTCAAACAACGCTGGCGTGTGCAAAAGAAACAATGGTTGGCATTCAACCAAAATTTACAGTTGGTTAGCTAGTGTCCATCCAGGAACTGGTGTAGTTGGGCATTGGCTGAGCGGCACACGGATGTGCCGCCTTTTCAACTCGTTGAAAAGTGAGCAAAGTTCCACTTGCTTGAACGTAGCGGTTTCCTGAAATCTCACACGGATGTGAGTTTCAGGACGATAACAAGCTGATAAAGTAGACGATCAGACCGCTTGTTTGCGCTAAGTTATTAACAAGCGGGGTTCGCCCATCTACTTTTGACTCTTTCCCTGTTATTATCTGTCGCACTGGCAATCACAGGGCAAAACCAAAAGATGACAGACGCACAAGACAGCACAGAACACAGCGAAACCACGCAACAAAGCAAACCCGCCAATTATCAATTTGATGCCATCATCATCGGCACTGGCCCCGGCGGCGAAGGT
>JABSOG010000549.1 GCA_013216025.1 Algicola sp.
GCAGGCCCATGCTTATGCACAGGGTTCAGATATTCACTTGTCTGCGGGGCAAGAGAAGCACTTGCCCCATGAATTGGGCCATGTTGTACAGCAGATGAAAGGGCAGGTTAAACCTACTCGGCAGTTGAAAAGCAAGGTTGCTATTAATGATGATCCCCGGTTGGAGGCTGATGCTACTCGACTGGGGGAAAAGGCTTTGCAGCTGGCTGGGGCGGGCGTTTCTACGACTGCTCATAATGGAAATCGGTTGCTGGTCCCTGATTATTCTTTCACTGGACAAACGGTTCAAATGAAAACTTTGAAGATGGCTGGCTTGGACACTGGACTTACCGAGCACCCTCACGTTGCTTTAAAGTCAACGTCTTTAGGTCCAAAAGTGGGGCATCCATATACTGATACAACGCCTGTTGCATCACAAGCTGACAAGAAAACAGCGCTCATTAAAGCGGCTGAATTAAATGGTGCTTTGGGTGCTCGATATCATGGCCATGATCTTCAGAACAGTACTGACGTTCGAAGCAAATCGTTAGGTGCCGGTGCTAGCCTGCAAGATACATTGGGCAGCAAGCTCGCGGGAGAATTACGTAAGAATATGTTAGCAATACCCAATATTTTAACGTCAACTCAAGCAGTTGCAGACCCATTAATGAAAGCCGAAATCGTTAAACAGGCGCCGGTCCATGCAAGCCATTTAACAAAGCTGACAGCGGCAATTATTACCAAGTTTAACTTTGATTGGGACCAGCTTTATAAGGCGGAGCACAGTGCTAAAATTACCATAGCCACACCAAAAAGTGACAAAACTTTTAATGCAAAAACCATAAATACGGCTGCCAATATCCAAGAATACACAGCAAATAATTTAGTTGGCTTGAAATCGAAATTAACGGCGGACTTTCCTGCTGTTGACTCAGCAACGGTTAATGGTGTTACTGTTAATTCAATAACAAATATAGCGGTTAGTACAGACCCTGGCTTCAAATTAGCTTTTGAGGGCAAAATTAATACCGCTGTTACAACCGATCAATTGTTGGATCTCAATGATATTAGTCTTATTGATCCATTTGTTTATACATGTGACGTGCCATTTGCGACAAATATAATGAGTCTTGACTTTCAACATGCAGAAGATTGGCCAGGTTATGTGACAAAGGTAAAGGAAATTCATGGGGTAATTGACGCTGAGATGCAAACAACACATATCTTGAACCCCACGAAAAAAGGCATTGCGGATAAATACAGTAATGTTCACGGGGATACAGGCGGTACCGTTTTGACCGGTAATTTGGATGTGGTAGCAACGGATACCCGAGAAGATAATGAAAAGAAAATTGACTCGCATACCAAAATCGCAGGTGAAGGCGCTCGTTTTAAATGTGTAAGAGATTCGGCGACAGCAGGTAGTTTAACTAACGATACCTACTTCTATACAGACGAATTGGGCACTAATGGTGTGGTAAACCCTGGTATACGGTTTAGTGATTTATGGAAAGCTTGGTCCTCTGAATTCGATAAAAAATATGATATTGGAAACAAGAAAATTAAGGATAGATTAAAAGATTGTGACAAAGGCGAATTCCAATTGATGAGTGGAAAGATTAAGGTTCAAGCCAAAAGTGATGGTCAACCACATCATCATAAATTGTAGAGATTAAGCAGCGATTGGTGATTGTTTTTTTTGACAGAACTGGCGAACCATCAGATGAACAAGGGGTTTGGCGATGAAAGAAAGTGTAAAAACACCCGAAGTGACCCAACAGGTTGCCCAAAAGGCAGCACCACTTTCCTCTGCGCCTGAGAGTCATGATTTTGCCGAATCACCAGACCACAGTTTTGCGACTGTGCAGCTTAAAAAGGTCAATAATACCGGCTTGCCCGAAAACCTAAAGTCAGGCATGGAAAATCTTTCTGGCATGAACCTGAACCACGTCAAAGTACATTATAACTCCCCTAAACCGGCAACAGTGCAGGCCCATGCTTATGCTCAAGGGTCTGAAATTCACTTGGCTGCTGGGCAGGAAAAGCATTTACCTCATGAACTTGGGCATGTTGTGCAGCAGATGAATGGGCGGGTTAAGCCTACCCGGCAGTTGCAAAGCAAGGTTGGTATTAATGATGATCCCCGCCTGGAGGCCGATGCTACTCGAATGGGGGAAAGGGCTTTGCAGAGGGTTAGTAGGGTAGAGAGTAAATCGGGCGTTAGCGCTATTACTGGTGAGCGTGCAGCGACTCCAACGATTGTAGGTCATTTAAACGCACAGTTATCACAATCTAGTCAAGTTGTTCAGCTAGTAAAAGGTGACGAAAGTGAAACGCAAAGTATTTTAGGTCGCAATCCAACAAAAAAAGAGCAACTAGCAAGGAAAGCCCTTAAGAAAAAACGAGATAAGATGAGTAAGGCAAAAAAGAAAGTTGAAATTGAAAGAGAAAGAAAAAAAAGCCAAAAAGCTACTTTCGATACTGACTCTTATGAATTATCAGATGAAAAAACAAATATTAAAATTGACCCGTACAGTGTAGAGATAAAGCCAAAAGATGTAAGCGATGCTAAGGGAGGCAACTCGGGCATATTAGTTAAATGGGCAGGTCAACGTTCAAGGGATTTGGCTGTGATTGATGCAGCGTTGATTACTAAATTGATGGAAAATGCCACTTGGTATTTAGATCTCGATCTTATTTGGGCAGTGGTCGACGGTCATACTCTAAAGTTTAATACCAGCGATATTCTCAAGATGGAAAGGGCGCTTTGTATAAGGCATCTCATCCTAAATGAAGAAGCACAACCGCGCTCAGGCAAAGGTCGTGCGGCACCGGCCGAATTGGCGGGTACAATACGTGTTCCAGCCAAAGATGAAGCGTCTTATTCACCCGCAAAGAAAGGCTTCTTTCATTCAGAAAAAGTCGAACCCGCTGAGTTTAAAGCAACACATAGTGGGGATCATATAGAGGCCACAATTATCCACAAATCAGCCTGGGCTAAAGGTGTACGTGATCCGGGGCAATCTGATGTCATGGGGGGGCAAAACGCCAAAAATTACATTGTTGATACTCTTGAACCAGCAAAAGTACCTGCAAGCCTTTTTAGTGGCCTTGAGCAGCAAGGCAAGGTGAACAAACTTGGCGGAAGATGGGAATGGCTCCATCTTATTGGTAGCAGTTTAGGTGGCGTTAATACTGCTAACAATCTAGTGGCTGGATCATACGATGCTAATACGAAGATGATTGCACTTGAACATCGAGTTGCGAACTGGGGCACTTTTAGTTATGACAAAGAATTCAAACCAACAGCTGATAATCCAATAGAAATAAAAACTACCGCTACCGTTAACCCCAAGAATTCGCATGTTGGTAACAAAATTAAGATGGTAGTCAAGCACGGGGCAAAGAAAGTTGTAGAGGGTGAGTATGAGGCAGCGAACCAAACGGTTATCACAAAAAAACAATATGAGGCAGAAGAAGAGCGTGTCGCTGCGGAAATTGACAAATCTCGAACTGTAACAAAAGCGAATTAATTTAAAAAAAGCCAAGCGGGTGCAGCGAAATAAATCTCGACACCGTTTGTAGTGGATACAGTATAAGACCATCCATGGTCAAAAACTCAATGACACCTATGACGCCGCCCTAAAGTAAATTCACGACAAACAATACGCGCAAAAATGTCAGGGCTGCGACTGATCATTCACCTTTATAGACAGGCGCCATTAATAACAATACCTTCTCCTAACGTAGCGACCAGCGCGTTAGAATCTTCGCAGCTAATTCGATCATTATTACTTATGTCGACATAAGTGGCGTTGACTAAATTAAACAGCGCTGAAATATCCGAGATATCATTGTGTCTTAATAAAAGATGGCTCATGTCAACCAGTTGTGATAGGCCCGAAATATCATTGATGTCGTTAAAAGAGGCTTCCAAATAGGTTAACTTTGTCAAGTTGCTCAAAGGTGAAAGTGAAACGATATCATTGCTATGCAGACCCAATATAGCCAAATTGGTCAAGCCCGCCAACGGTGATATGTCGACCAGGTTTTGATTAAAAGAAATGTTCAATTTATTTATCGCTGTCAAATTGGCCAATGGCGACAAGTCGGTGACCTGCAAACTACTGATACTCAAATCTTCCAATACCGTCAAAGCGGCCAACGGGGTAAGGTCTGGTGTCGGGTTGCCGTTGAGCGTCAATCGGGTCAACTGGGTTAACTGACCGATCGTTTCAAGGCTGGTGAGCTGCAATTTAGACACGTCAAATTGCTTCAACTGGGTCAAGTTGCTTAAAACTGAGATGTCTGTGATTGGATTGTAACCGATGCTCAGTGTGACCAATGCCGTCATATTTTCAATCGGCGTCAAATCACTAATTTCATTTTCAGTAATATTGAAGTTTTTCAGCGCCACAAGTCCCGCCAGCGGCGTAATATCTTCTAAGCCATCGCCGCGACCCCCAAGGCCAAATTCGAGATTACCATAGAGATTCAACCAGACTAGCCCGGTTAAATTGCTCATTGGGTTCACATCAAAAATCAGGTTTCGACTGAGATCAAGCACGCGCAGGCTGGTTAAGTGCTCAACGCCAGTGATGTTTTTAATGTTCTTATCAATGCAAATTAAAGTATGCATTTCAGTTACGTGGGTGAAATTATTGTCGCTTGCATATTGATTGAAACACTGTTGCAAATTGCTGTCGCTAAAGCTCAAATTGGCCAGCGCTCCAGAGGTCACCACCAAATCAACCAAATCAGACGCTGTTGCCCCCAAGTTATCGGTTACCGTCAGTTCAAAGGACAAAGTTTCTGTGGTGCTGATAACGGGCATAGTAAAAGTGGCTATAGCGGCATTGGCATCGGCTAAACTGACAGGGGTACCCGTAAGCTGACTCCACTGATAACTGACAATGCTGCCATCTTCATCACTTCCGCTACCGCTGAGGGTAACATCGCTCAAGTCGAGAATGTTTTGATCTGCCCCGGCGTTTGCCACAGGGTTAAGGTTTATGTGATTTACATTGACGTTGACATCGTCTACCGCAGTGGCTCCTTCGTTATCGGTAACAGTCAGTTGAAAGGTCATCAGCATATCGGCGTTGATATCAAGGGCGGTAAAACTAGGCGTTGGCGTATCGGCCCCGGTTAGGGTTACCGCTGTGCCAGCCGTTTGAGCCCAACTAAAGGTGGCGATGTTGCCATCGGTGTCGGTCCCGCTGCCAGCCAAGGTGACTGAGGTTTGTTCATCGACAGTTTGGTCAGGCCCTGCATTGGCAACCGGAGCGACATTCGCCGGTAGTGGTGGCGTGCTGTTTGAGCTGCCGCCACAGGCCGACAGCGTGAGTGACAATAGGCCAACGGCGCATAATTTGGTTGAAAACGTGGTCATTTTACGACTTCCTTTAATAGACTAAAAATAAGAGGCGCACACTATAACATCAGATCATTAAACAGGCACTAGCAAAGTCTTTGTTTCCCGCTGGGATCGCGAGTTTTTATTTTTTACGTTTGAAGTGTTACCATAGCGCCCATCAAAATCAGGGGGAGAATAGGACAACAATGAGCAACAGAATCATCGCAGTAGAAGGCATTGACGGCAGCGGCAAGAACACCCAATCACGGTTGTTGGTCGAAAATCTCAAGAAGCAGGGTTTCGAAGTCGAATTTCTCGGTTTTCCATGTTACGCCGAAACGTTTTTTGGCAAAGAAATCGGCGCTTACCTCAATGGCGATTTCGGCGGTCTTGATGATGTTCACCCCAAGTTGGCCTCAATGCTTTATGCCGGTGACCGACTTGAGAAAAAACCATTTATCGAACAAACCATTGCCGCAGGCAAAGTACTGGTGATAGACCGTTATGTGTCGTCAAAGATTGCCCATCAAGGGGCA
>JABSOG010000550.1 GCA_013216025.1 Algicola sp.
CCTCTTCAAGGGTATCGACAATTTGGGCGTTGGCCAAAATATCGGTGGCACCAGCGGCCAAAGCCTGCGCCTTGCCATCTGGTGGCGTTACCGGATTAACCAGATAAAGGTTGGAAATTCCCATGGTTTTCATCGCCCGGGCGACCGAGCCGATATTACCGGTATGGGAGGTATTGACTAATACGATGCGAAATTTATCAAGCATTGGGTTGTCTCTGTCGATTGTTCTTGGTGGTGTACAATTGTGCGAGCGCGCAGTTTAGCACATTCACCAAAACAACAAATATTTTGCTTAGAAAATTGTGTTATTTTTTATAGCCTAAATAATCTACAAAAAAGATTTACTTTAAATTTGAGTGCGATATACTACGCGCCGCTCAATTTGCGTACATTAGTGCGCATCGTTCTTTTATAAAAAGGTAGTCACTTTATGCATCCAATGTTAAACATTGCGGTTCGTGCTGCGCGTAATGCAGGCAAGATCATCGCCAATTCGTTTGAAGAACAAGACAAAATTGAAACCGAACAAAAAGGCGGTAACGATTTCGTTACCAATATCGACAGAGAAGCTGAATTCGCCATTATTAACACCATCAGAAAGTCTTACCCTGATCATTGCATCATCGGTGAAGAGTCTGGTGAGCACAAAGGCGAAAACCCTGACTACGTTTGGATTGTCGACCCACTCGACGGTACTACCAATTTTATAAAAGGCATCCCCCATTTTTGCGTTTCTATTGCATTAAGAGTTAAAGGCAAACTCGACCAGGCCGTGATTTACGACCCAATGCGAGCTGAACTGTTCACCGCATCACGCGGCGCAGGCGCCCAATTGAACGACTACCGCATCCGCTGTTCTAAAGCCAAAGACATTGACGTCACCGTATTGGCAACTGGTTTCCCACACAAATGCAAACATCACCTCGACGCCTATTTGGGCATGTTCAAAGATTTCTTTATTGAAGCATCAGACATCCGCCGCTCAGGCTCAGCCGCACTAGATTTGGCTTACGTAGCCGCCGGTCGCGTAGATGGTTTCTGGGAAATCGGCTTAAAGCCATGGGATACCGCCGCTGGCCAGTTAATGGTTAAAGAAGCAGGCGGTTTGATAACTGACTTTGTTGGTGGGCCGAATCAAGACAAGAGCGGTAACATCATCGCCGGTAATTCTAAAGTGACTCGTGCCATGGTTAAGACTATTCGACCTCATTTGACTGAGGCTTTGGCTAAATAAAAATAAAACCCCCCGCATTTGGCGTTGAGATACCCTGCTGGATTTTCGCTGGCGGGGGCTTTTATATAATTGCGCGGGGCGCATGAACTGCAAGAGTTTGGAATGTCATAGGGCGGTCACCCTATGTAGCTAACTTAAAACGCCAGCGTCAATCCATATTTATCCGCCAATTTTTTCAAGCGGCTAATGACTTCTTCTTCTGGGGTTTTTAGTTGTTCAATAGCTTTGTCGACATATGATTGCCCAATTGGTTGCTGCGGGTCAATCGCCCTATAAAATTCAACATCACCCAAGGAAAGCAATCTTAGATCTATTTCGTCTTCACCGCTTTTTATCAATACACTCAAAGCATCGCGTCGCACTCCCTCATCTTCATGTTTTATAAGAGCCATACAATGTTTATTTGCGCGTTTGGAAGGGTAATTGACAAATATCAAAATGATAAAATTTAACACAGGCGTACTAACGCTCTTACTACCAAGATAACCAGCCATTTGATTCAATTCGTGGCTCTGCGGCAACCACAAAGCCCTTCTATTGCTTATATCTGCATGACCTCCACTAAGCCACCAAAGAGCCCAAGTTGCAGCATATGCCAACGCAGAAGATTTATCCAAAAGTTCCAGCAATGCAGCTATCAAACCGTCAACCATTTGTGCTTTACCACGATATGCAGCTTCCATGATAGCCAGAGCAGCCTCAATTGCCAGTATCTCACTTTTTTGTAAGTTACTAACTTGCTGTTCCATCCACATTCCTATCTCTAACTCATCACCAGACAAATCAAGATTAATAAAATCCGCTACTAAGCTACAAATATTTTTCCGACTTTCACCTTTCCCTTGAATAAGTTCCATGCATAATTTTGTAACCAAAGTTTGCTTCCAACACGAAGCAGCTAATTCCTGTGCAGCACCTTGCCAAGCGAAATAATCGACTTCCAGATCCATATTAATAACAAATAATTCCACAACGTTTAGAGCAACTTTTTCACCAACATTAGGTTCGTCCGCTAAACACTGCAGCGCCAAACGAACTCTAGGTTTTCGTGTTTGCTTTCCTTCTTTCCCATCAGGGACATGTAATACAGCGAATAGTGCCATATCTACCACATCATCATTGCAACAAGATATGCATAGCCGTATCGCTTCACGCCAATTTTCTGTTACCTCAAATCCGCCTTCCTCATTTGCCACCACACGCCCAGCAAGCGGCGAAAGCCGTTCGCCCAAAGAACTCCCGCTGTCATAGCCTGGAAAAGGCCCCGCAATCAAAGCCAAACCGGCCAAATACTCCTGAAAAGTTAAATGCCTAAACTCATAAACCGGATGGACATGCCCATCATGCCGCTGTTCACCCACCTCAACAATTAACCCTGTTTGAGCTTCCATAACAGTCAAAAACTCTTCGGGCGTGTGCTTTTGAATAGCACGAATGTTTGGAAAATCCCGCCGAACATCTTCTAACAACCGAATAATCTCATCACGCCGAAGTTGCTGCACACCGCGATCACACATTGCATAGGCAATGTATTCCAACTGCGGTAGAGCTTCGCGTGAATCAATCGGGGTGTAGAGTTCAGAGCGCCAGTTAAGTAATACAGCCACTGCTTCGCGATATAACTCATTGCGTCTGGTCGGTAACTTACCCACCTTTCGCTTAACCAAAGCCATGGTGGTGAGCATCATTGGGTTGCCCGTCAACCGCTCAATACGATCCGAGGTGTGTACCGCCTCTATCAATTCTTTTTGCGCCCTTGGCTGATCTTCTTTACTCTCAGTAACAGCACACCAACGATGGATGAAATCGTCTTTATCTTCTTTAGTCAATTCAGCCAAAACGCCATGTTCAAAACCTTGGCCGATTCGATAACGCATCTCGCGGTAGCCAACAATTCGGGAGGTCACTATCATTGGCGCTTCTGGGTATGTGTCACAGATTCGTTCTAACTGGGCGCAAAAACTAGCCCGGAGTGTTGGATCAGCAATTTCATCCAAACCATCAATCAATAAAATTAACCGCCCTTCGGCCAATTCGTTTCGTAACAGCTTTAATTCCAACTCACCCGATTCAAGCTCAGCCTTTTGTAAGGTACGCCGTAAAATATCGTCGAGCGTACAAGATTGCAGGCATTGCCTGTCAAGTTCACGACAGCGTACGACCAGAGGTAACCAAGGTTGCTCTGGTAGCGATTCAATATCGGGCATTTGGTCAAAGTCAGGGTTATTGGTCAAACGCAATAAAAAAGCAGTGGCAAACCAGCGTAACAATGTTGTTTTGCCCGCACCGGGATCGCCCAAAATAACCAAACGCTTCGATTCACTCAATCGTTTGGCTACAGGATAGGTTTCATCTGTTGGTTTACCTTCAGCACCTCGGCCCGCATTATACTGTTGCTTGCTCTGCCGGGATTGTTCAAGCGCTTGCTTGTCTTCACTATCCACTTCGAGGGTAATTCGCAGTGGCACATAAAGTTGGCGCACCTGTAATCTTTTCATCGCCATATCCCTATCGCCTTCGGGCAATCGGTTTAGCTGAATGATGTCACACTGCCTTAATGTTGCACCCTGATATTTACTCAAGAAGCTTTGTTTGTATCTACTTTCACTTTGTTGGTCGGCCTGCATTACATTAGGTGATGTTTCATTTTGGTCAGCGGGATTATCAGACCATGGTTGCAATAGGTCGATCAATTCACCTTTGGTGCCGTTGTCATTTTCGAGGATAGCGCTTTGATGGTCAGGCACAAAACGCCAACTATTTACCTTGTCATTCATGGCTAAACGAGGCCAATGGCGCAATAAAGCTTGTCCGTCTTTCAACTCAATTCGACCAGCTGAATAACCGTGGATACGTTGAAGAGCATCACCGTACTGTTCCAGTCCAAACAACGAACTGCCTTGCCAGTGACGAACATCATTACCGCCACCAAGGGAACTGCTGCGATTAGCACTCTCATGCATATGACCAAACAAATGTGCGGCAAAACGGCCAGCAGGGTTTATTTCGCTGTATACATCTTCGCGGCATTCACTATTGAGCCAATCGGGTGGCTGATGGGTCATTAACAGGCAAGCATGATGCTCTTTAACCCATGCGGTACCATCGCCTACGCAAGCTGCATGAAATTGTCTGGCATCCCATGCCAGCTTTTGATAATAATCGCCACCATCGAGTTGTAAGAAAGAGGTGTTAAGGCCAACCAATCCAATCTTTAAGCCATTTTTCGTCCATGTTGCACTAAAGTCGCCCGGCAACAATCCATGATTAATAACTAAATCGCCTCTGAGAGGCGTGTTTTGCCACCAATGTTGGTAGTTTTCAAAAGCCTGTTCGATTAACTCGCGATATTCACTATCTGGGTCTTGCCAAAGTTCTTGTTGGATTTCTGGTTCGTCATCCCACTTCTTTAACATTCGCACAGCGGCTTTTGTGGGTTTGGGTCGCACCAAATCATGGTTGCCCGGCACCGCCAACAAAACAGGCGTTGAGCCTAACGGCGCAAGGTGCGCCCACAACTGATCCAATAATTCGTTCAGTTTGTCAAATTCTTCTTTGCTGCCCCTTTGGACAAAATCACCAGTGAACAACACGGCATCCCACGGTCCACTGGTTTTATGTAGCTCGGTCAAGTCGTCAAAAAATTGGTCACGGATATTTGGCCAAAGATGTGCCTGTCCGCCCATGCCGAGGTGTAAATCGCTTAGGTGGAGCCAATTGAATGCAACCATGGTGTTCCTTTTGAGCTTGTACGCAAAATTTGTCTGGTACATTAGCACAATTGGTCCAAATAAGTAGCCGATTATTTGATGAGGTTGCTGGCGCGATCCTGATTTTTAATCCCTTGTGAATCAATGGTGCCGGATTTATACTACCAACAAGATTTACCACCGCAGAATTGATCATGACAACGCCCCTAAAATATCCGCTTGGCATTCAAACGTTTTCAGAAATACGCGAAGAAAACTATCTTTATGTCGACAAAACTGGCTATATTTATGATTTGATCACCACCGGTAAAGTCTACTTCCTGTCACGCCCCCGCCGCTTTGGCAAATCTTTGTTAATATCCACTTTTGAGGCTTTGTTCAGTGGGCAAAAAGACTTGTTTGAAGGGCTGGATATCTGTGAAACAGACTGTGATTTTCTCACTTATCCAATAGCTAAGCTGGAATTCTCCCAGGATGAGTTCCGTACAGCCGACAGCTTGCGCGACTATATCTATACTGCCGTCGATGATATTGCCCAAAGATATGACGTTGAGTTGACCAAACCCAACTACAGTCAAAGGTTTGGTGAGTTGATCAGCAAGCTCCATGACAAAACAGGGCAAAAAGTGGTGCTATTGGTTGATGAATACGACAAGCCTATCCTGAACAATCTCAATAAGCCCGTGCTAGAAGAGATAAAGCAAGTCATGAGTGCGCTTTATTCAGTGATTAAACCGCTGGACCCACACCTGAAATTTGTATTTATCACCGGGGTATCAAAATTCGCCAAGATATCGGTTATTATGCCCATGGATGGGCGGTATCCTGAAAACGCAGGGAGCAGTTTGCAGGGTTCAGGTATGAACAGCTTAACCGATATTTCTATGGAGCGGCAATTTGCCACCCTATGCGGTATCA
>JABSOG010000551.1 GCA_013216025.1 Algicola sp.
TTTGCGTCAGCCAAGGGCTCTCTTTGTATGATACGGAGTTAGGGGCGCTGTATAAAAGGCTGATGTTGTTAGACAATAAAACCCATACCAGACAATCGCAGCGACTTTGGTTAAAAACGCTGGCAAAACAGTGCAAATCAAAACCGAAAGAGTCGATTGAAAGTTGTTTGAAAAATCAGTATAGAGCCAGAGTGCGGTTTTTTGAGAATGTCTTGAAGGTTGGGCTGTGACTATTGTGATTGAAGTCCATGTTGTAGTACGTGGATTTATCCACGAAAAGTCAATGGATTCAGGTATTATTGAAAACACCAGATTTGAGGAGTACCGGCGGTGAACACAAATATTCAAAAGCGCCAAACAATTTTAAACAATAGACAAAGGCGGATTACGCAAAAACCACAAAAACCACAAAAACCGCCCACGGCAATGAAAAAACTGTTGGCAGATCACCCGTTTTCTGTTGCGGCAGCGGGCGCTAGTCTGTTTTTATTTTTGTCAGGCTGTTTTGGTTTCTATATTGATTATATTTTACTGAAATCATTTGGTATTAATCTAGTCTTGTTCTCAGACTTTAATGATTACCTTCTGTCGATCCTGAAAAATCCAACGCTAGCCGGTTTTACTGTTGGTTTCATCATACTGGGGCTCTTCTACTTTAATTATGAAGCCATAAATCGGGTTTCTAGCGATATTGTGAGATCTTGGATTGTAAAGCGTAAAATGCGACATGAATCTTTATTATTGAAATATTTGCTAGGTGATGGCGTTAAGCATCATTCGGCTTTTAATCGAATAAGCGCGATTTTGTATAAATATTTTGGCGTGCTTTTTGTTATATGTGCCTTTTACTTCGCCGTTGGCAGTGACCATTCGCTTGATAAAAGAGTACAAAAAATTAAGGGCGCATCTGGTTCATTTGTTACTTTGACGACCAAATCAACGCTAAGCAACGCTGCAATGATCAGTGCGACAGACAAGTTTACTTTTTTTTGGTTGAAAGATAAAAAGCAGGCGGTGGTCATACCTAAAGAAAACATTGCCAGCATTTTTTTCATACCACCCATAGACAAGCAAAGCGAAGAACAAACGGCTAATAGCAAGCCTGTTCGGACAAAGACCGTTTTTCCGCCGCCATAATGAAACCACCAAAAGCTTGCGTTTGTTGCATTAATTCACCTACCTCAGGCCTAATTGCGTTAAAATAAACATAACTCTCACCAGCGTAGCAAACCCTTGAAAACACACTACAAATACTCATTATTGGCGACAGTGATAGCTGCGGCCTGTAACGGCAGCGCAGTCGCACAAATCCAAGACAATAAACAGGCCGACGAAAAAGTCGAGCAAATCATCGTCACCGGATCCCATATTCGCCGTACCACACAAGCCCGTAGTCCAATCGATGTGCTCGACCTTGAAACAATGGAAAAAGAAGGCGCTACCCGGCTTGTTGATGCGGTGAAATTTATGCCTGCCAATACTGGGTCGTTTTTGACCCAAGAGGCAGGTGCATTGACCGGTACTTCGCAGTTTAATATTCGCGGACTCGGCGCAGGTTCAACCCTAACGCTGATTAACGGCAAACGGGGCGGCAAGTCGCCCATGGCAGACGGTAACGGCAACCAGTTTTTTGATTTGAACCAATTGCCGCTGTCGATGGTGTCTCGTATGGACGTGCAAAAAGACGGATCCAATGCCACTTATGGTTCAGACGCGGTTGGTGGGGTGGTGAATATCATTACCCGCAAGGGTTTTGAAGGACTGGAGTTTTCTGTCAAAGCCGAAGATGCGTCGAACGAAGCCTATTCTTTTGGGTTTGCCTCGGGTAAGGTTTTCGATCAGGGCAGCATTAACCTTTATGGCGGTTACTACAGCCAAACCCGCAATATTCGAACCGATTTTGACTTTATCGACCGCCGTATCAATGGTGACGGCAACCCGTTTGATTCGGTGTTGCCGCCGTATCAATGGTGACGGCAACCCGTTTGATTCGGTGTTGACCTCTGGCACCGGTGGTCCGGGCACCTATCAACAGGCGATTTTAGACGCACAGGGTAATTACCTCAGCACCAGTGGCGACAAGGTGGCCGATCCAAACTGCGAGGCGGCTGGTGGCATTTTAAAAAACGGTTTGTGTCGTCACAGTTTTGCCGACCAATTGTCTGTTATCCCCGAAGAGCAACGATTTCAGCTGTTTTTTGAAGGCGAATATGACCTGTCTGATCAAGCGCGTGTTTACACTGAACTGAGCTATTCAAAAAATGACGTGAACGCCACCATATCACCCCAGTTATTTCGCAATGGTTTGGCCGACGGTAACATTCTAATTCGCGCCGATCACCCATTTAATTTTTTTGTTTCTGACGGTGCAGGCGGCATTGAATATGTCGACCCTGCTATTTGGAATAACGACATTCACACTGCAGTAGATCTCGATTGCAGCTGTCGGCCACTGGGCATTGAATTTAATGGTTATGACAGCGAGTTTGACCGTGAGATTCGGCTTAATTACCTGCGTAGCATGACAGGGTTTGAATACCAATTCGACAACGACTGGTTTTTAGATACCAGTTTTACCTACAGCCGAGCGACCCGCAAAGAAAGAGAGGGTTACAACTACAAAAAGGCCCAATTGAATGCCGCACTTGATGCCGGACGGTTTAATCCGTTTGGCTCGCGCACCGCAACCCCCGATTTTATCAGTCCCAAAGACGGCGTGTCAGTAGCGGGATTGTCGCGTGATGTGTTGATGGATTTTATGCACTTCAGGCAGTCGAACAATGAATCAGAGCAATCTGTCGTCGACGTGATTGTTGGTGGTGACTGGTTAGCGCTTGACGGCGGGCCGATTGGGGTGGCGATGGGCAGTCAATATCGTAAAGACAAGTTGGTGCTCAAAGAAGACCCGCTATGGGCTGCCGGATTAAGCCGGGTGCCAGAGACAACCGACGAGCAAGTTGGCGGCAGTGAAGATGTGGTTGCCGTGTTTGGTGAAATGTTGTTGCCAGTGACCACTGATATTGAACTGACAGCGGCCATTCGTTACGAAAATTATGGTGGCGGTATAGGGGCGACAACTGATCCAAAAGTGACTGCAAGGTGGCAGGCGAGCAGTGCTTTGGCGTTTCGTTCAAGCTATGGCACCAGTTTTCAAGCGCCGAGTGTTTCGCAGGCGAGTTCGTCTAACGGTCAGGCATTTTTGAACGACCCGGCAAGCATGAATAGCTCGGGCAATATTGTCTGCCAAAGCACCGGGCTTACGTCTAATACCACGGTGATTGTTCAGGGCGACCCTTCGCTGAAACCGCAAACCGCGAAAAACTTCAATGGTGGCTTGATTTACAATCGTTCGGGTTTTGAAATGAGCATCGATTATTGGCGCTTTGACTATCAAAACCTCATTCGCCCAGACGGTTCGGCGCAATCGATAGTCGATAACGATTGTGCAGATGGCGCAGCTGACGACCCACGAATTGTCCGCTCGGCCAGCGGTCAAATCCGCTCGGTGACCCTGTCGTTTATTAATACCGGCGATGTAGTGACCGACGGGCTAGATTTTATGGTCGGCTATCGTTTTACTGACTCACCTATGGGCCGATTGGGTTTGAAACTGGCAGCCAGTTACGTTAACAAATTTGCCCTGACCACCGAGAATATCGATGGCAGCACAACGGTGACCCACGGCGCGGGCAGTCGTAATTTCTCTAACCCGTTTTCGTCAGTACCACGCTGGCGGGGCAACTTAGGTTTTAATTGGGAGATGAACAATCACAGTGCGAATATGGCAGTACGGTATATTTCGAGCTACAGCAACGACCAATTGTCGGTGCCCGAAGATATCGCTTCGTGGGTGTCACTAGATTTGGGTTATAGCTACGATTTGGGTGACGCTTTTGGTGAGAATACCCGTTTGAACATCGGCGTGAATAACATTATGGACCGTGAACCACCGACTTTGGGGGAGTTTCAGCGACCGGGGTATGATGCCAATGTTCATGAGATTCGCGGACGGACGGCTTATGTCGGGTTAAAGGTGTCGATGTAGGGTTTGGTGATAAACGACAAGGTAACTGCCATTATGAAAAAAGAGATAATATGACAAACGATATGACGGTACGAAACGCGCTGGAAACTGACCGAGCTTTTATTTTTGAACTTTCGCCGCGATTGGCCGAAGTGGCCAGCTTACCTTGGCATGACGCCAGTGTTGTGCAAAAAATGCAGGACGATTATATCACCCAAATGCTCAATCAAACCTCGGTGCCGCACGTTACCTTGATAGCTCAAAAAAATGGCGTATCTTTGGGTTTTATCCATTCTCGTGAACATAAAGACGGTATATCGGGAGAGGTTTGTGGCACCGTGCCATTGCTGGCGGTGTCTGAAGCGGCGCAGGGTTTGGGGGCTGGGCAATTGTTGATGAAAGCGGCAGAAGATTGGGCCAAAGAACAGGGGTATCGTTTATTGCATCTCGAAGTTTTTGCCAATAATGACAAGGCGCGTGGTTTTTATCAAAAGCAGGGTTTTGAGTCCGAAACTCTGCATATGATTAAGGCGTTAAAATAAGTGAATGATGAAAAACGGATAGGATTGTAGCTATGGCATCACATCTCCAACGACTGATAAAACAACAATTGATCACCGATGCCCCGCCATTTTTGGCCGGTGCAGTGCAATACGAAGTGGTAATGGGATCGGTGGCCTACGGGGTTAATACCGACGCCTCCGACTTTGACTTGTATGGTTTTGCCATTGCAGCCAAAGAGGATTGTTTTCCGCATTTACGCGGCGAAGTACCAGGATTTGACCCTTGCGAGCCAGGATTTCAACACTATCAAAAACACCATATTCAAGATGCCCAGGCCAACGGCGGCAAAGGCCGTGAATATGACGTCACTGTGTATGCCATCGCCAAATATTTTCGCTTGCTGAGCGAGAATAATCCCAACATTATCGACAGCCTGTTTGTGCCTCACAATTGTGTTTTGCACTGTACGCCCATTGGCGCGATGGTCAGAGACCGCCGAACCTTATTTTTGCACAAAGGTTGCTGGCCCAAGTTTAAGGGTTATGCCTACGGGCAAATCAAAAAAATCCGTAGCAAAACTCCGGTGGGTAAACGTAAGGCGATTGTTGACGAGTTCGGTTATGACGTTAAATTTGCTTATCATGTGGTGCGATTGCTCAACGAGGTCGAACAAATCATGCTAGAGCATGACTTAGATTTACAGCGCAATGCCGAACAACTCAAGGCCATTAGGCGAGGGGAGTGGACGCTCGACCGGCTCGAACAATTCTTCGTACAAAAAGAGCAACACCTCGAAACGCTCTATTCAAACTGCGACTTACCGGCCAAACCACCAATGGATGCCATTCGCCAGTTGCTGCTTGATTGCCTAGAGCAATATTACGGCACTCTGGCACAGGCGGTAAGCAGGCAAGACGGCAATGCCAGAGCGATTAGTGAAATCAGGCAAATAATGCAACGACTGGATAAGGGATAAATGATGGATAACAAGATCACCAATGAAATTATGGCTGAGTTGAACACGATCGCCGCCGATAATA
>JABSOG010000552.1 GCA_013216025.1 Algicola sp.
CAGGGTGTTGCAAACACCTGCAAAACTGGTGATTTTTAATCGTTTAATGGGCGGTTGTTTGATTGGGGTTGCCGGATATTTGGTGCTTGTTCAGGTTTAGGCTTATTCGGCTCAAAATTCACCGTTTGGTGAGCCGAATAACCACCACATTCGGCTCACCTCGAATGCCACTGCCATTTCCAGCTATCAATGCCTAGTTTTATCGTCGATAATGGCCGCTCTTTAAATCGGGGGTGATAAATGAAATTACGCGATGTGTTTGAATTGGTATTGTTGGCAATGCTCTGGGGCGGTTCGTTTATACTGATCCGCGTTGCGGTGCCTGAGTTTGGTGTCATTGCCTTGATGGCCCTGCGCGTCACTATTGGTTCATTGTGCCTTTTTCCGGTGTTGCTACTCAAAAAAGGTTTACCCGATATCAAGCGTCATTTTAAGCCCATTTTTGTGGTCGGACTATTCAATTCAGCGGTGCCATTTTGCTTGCTTGCTTTTGCCGCGGTCACCTTTACCGCCGGGTTTACTTCTATTATTAATGCCACAGTTCCCTTGTGGAGTGCGATCATTACACTGGTGTTGTTAAAACAGCAAAGCAGTAAAGCCGCGCAAGTCGGTCTGTTGGTCGGTTTTTGTGGCGTTATTGTGATGGTTTGGGACAAATTGGTGATTGCCGAAGACGGTTTTGTACCAGCCCTTATTGCAGGCCTGCTCGCGACACTGAGTTACGGCGCAATCGCCATTTATACAAAAAAGGCACTTCAAGGTGTCAATCCAATCTCCATTGCTTGCGGTAGCCTGTTTTGTGCCTCGCTGGTCTTGCTGCCACTAAGTGTTTTCTTCTGGCCGCAACAAGCCATATCCGCCCAAGCTTGGATTGCTCTGCTTATCATGTCTGCTGCCAGCACCGCTTTTGCCGTTGTGTTGTTTTTCAGGCTGATAGCCAGTGTCGGCCCATCCAAAGCCATTACAGTGACCTATTTAATCCCACTGTTTGGCATGTTGTTTGGCGCGGTTTTGCTTGATGAGGTCATCACCTCAGAAATGCTGGCCGGTTGTGGTTTGATTTTGCTGGGAGTTGGGCTGGCGACTGGGTTGGTTAAGGGCAAGAGAACTTCCATTAAAAAGGAAGCCCACTCAAATGGGTAGGAAACTGATATTAGTCTTTACGCTGCTGTGTATTTGCCACAGCACTTTTTACAACACATCTTTTGCCAACACCATAACCGACACCAAAAACAGCCCTCAGCCCTACCAACTCCCCAACACGCAGGTGCGCGAGTTGACCTCAAAAACCAACGGCGTCACCTATTCGCTGTATATCAGCTTGCCCAAGGGGTTTCAAAAAGGCAGTGATTATCCGGTGGTCTTCACCCTTGATGCAGATTATTCGTTTGCACTGGCGCATAACATTATTGAGCACTTTTCAGAGCGGCGCAATCTGCCCAAAATGGTTGTGGTGGGCATTGGTTATCCGGGCAAAGGGCAAGATGGTGCAGCCTATCGGCTCAACCGCACTCGGGATTATACCCCGACCCATGTTGCCGATGGCGGGTATGGGCCGCGCTTTCAAAAGCATTCTGGCGGGGCGCGTAAGTTTGCCGGATTTATTCAAAATGAGCTGTTGCCTATGATACAGCGGCAATATGGTGCAGGCCTAGATGACCGAACCATTGTTGGTCATTCTTTTGGCGGTTTGTTTGCGTCTTATGTTTTATTGACCCGGCCTAGGTTATTCCAACGCTATATTATCATCAGCCCATCGTTGTGGTACGACGGCAAAAAACTGTTCGACCTGCAAAAGCGTCATGCCAAGCGCAATAACACGTTAAAAGCTCGAGTGTTTTATGCGGTTGGCAGTGAAGAAAATCGCACCGGTCAACCCATGGTTGATCAGTTAACGGCTTTTTATGAGGCTTTAAAACAAAGTCAATATAAAGGGTTATCGCTCACTAAGCGGATATTCAAAGATGAAAACCACAACAGTATTTTCCCCACCGCACTCACGACGGGGTTAAGAACGGTTTTTGCTCAGTAGTTCGCTACCGGCGGCGGCATTGCCCACCGGTATTGAGAACCGCCTTACAACACATCATCCGCTGGTGTGCCATTGGGCGTGAATGGCTTCGGTTTGAGCGCTGGCATCGGTTGCTTTTGCATCTTGTCTTTAAGGTAATTGATGGCCGCTTCGAGCTGGGCATCTTTACCGTTAAAGGTGGCATGTGGCAGGTTGTCGACTTCGATAGTCGGCTCTACCCCATAACCTTCGAGGATCCAGCGACCATCCATAGCAAACTGCGGCAGTTCTGCCACTCGGGCTTGACCCCAGTCGACCAGCGAATTCCTGTCGGTCAACCATACACCAGCCCCTGAGGTTCGCTTGCCTATCACAGGCCCAAGCTTGAGCGCTTTGATACCTGCGACAAATGTTTCGCCGTCAGAATAGGTGGCCTGATCGGCAAGCACCACCAAGTGACCACGAAAGGTTTGTTGCATGTTGGCATCGGCTTCACCCATGGTGGTCATCCAAAAGCTCCAGGCTTTGCGCAGCAGTTTTTCAATCAATGCGCTGTCAATGTTACCGCCTCGGTTACGCCTGACGTCAATGATCAAACCTGGCTTGTGGTAATTGGCATAAAAGGTTTCGGCAAAGTAATTCAAATCTCGGCCGCCCATGGCGTAAAGGTGCAGATAACCGATATCGCCGCCTTGCCCCACTTTGATCCGGTTGGCGTTCACCCAGTCTTTGTAACGCAAACGACCATCCTGATTTCGACTGGCAGGAACCACCACGGTTTTAACGGTTTTGTCACCACGCTTAAGCCCCAAAAGTACTTGTTTGCCGGCCTGATTGCGCAATTGTTTGTGCAAGTGAGCAAGGCTGTCGGTTTGAATGCCATTAATGGAGGTGATGATATCGCCAGATTGAGCGTCTACACCGGGTTTACTCAACGGTGCCGCCCGCGCAGGCATTTCAGGGTCGTGACGATAAATGCGTTCGATTTTTACGCCCTGCGCAGTTTGATTGAGTGCCGCGCCAAGCGAACCACTTTTGGGCCGAGATTGAGCTTGTGCCACATCACCCGTGCGAATTTGCGAATGCAGCGCGTTGAGGTTACCGGTCATTTGGCCCAGTAAATCGTTAAGCTCATAACGGTCGGTTAAACGCTCAAGTAAAGGCTCGTATTTCTTTTTAATGGCAGGCCAGTCGACACCACGCAGGTTGCTGTCAAACAACGAATCGCGGTGCATGATCCAGGCATCATGGAACATTTGTCGCCATTCTTCTTGTGGTAACAATGCCATTTGCCAGTCTTTGGTTTGTACTTTGTTGACCTTGTTATCGCTTGAGAATTTGCCAACGGCATTGACGATATAAAGATTGGTATTGCCAGCACCACGCTTACGCACAAACATTTTTTTGCCATTTTTAGACAATTCATATCCGCCGACATTGCCAGCAAAGGTTTCGACACTGGGTGAGGGTTTGATTTTTATGGATTTTAGCGATGGTTTGGTGCCCGGCTCACTGACCCGGTCGAGCAAATAAAGATAGCTTTCGTTGGCCCGCAGCTCGCTGTAGTTACCTGAGCTGACCGGTACCTGCCATAAACGCTGGGTGATACCTTGCCAATCAACTTTTATGACTTCGGCTTTTTGGTTTTTTTTATCGTCCTTTTTGCTTTCTTTTTTATCATCCTTTTTGTCTTTTTTACTGTCTTTTTTGTCTTTTTCACTGTCTTTGTCAGCCAACAGCAGTTCATTGGGGGTTTGGAATGGGAATTTGGCTTCTTTGTTGAGGCTATAGGCAAATACTAACGTACGCCTATCAAAACCCGGTCCCATGTTTCTATCACCCCAAGGATGGCTTGGTCTGGCACTGAAGTGTCTTTCTGACAAAAAGTACAGCCAGTCGCCGTCTTTACTAAATGCTGGAGAATGAGACACGTAATTGTCGCTGGTCAACACTTGCTCTTTACCATCAGCAATTGAGTACAACATTACGCGGTCACGTTCTTCGCTCAACAACCGTCTGGTGATGGCCAACAAAGAGCTGTCGCCTGACCAAACTAAATCTTCAAAGGCATCAAAACCGTTGCCATCGCTGACGATTTTTTTGTTCTTTAAGTTTTCAAGGTTGAGCAACCACAAGTCACCGTGTTTGTCGTCATGCGCGATGAACTTTCCATCGGGAGATAACGATAACTGCCAACGCATGGTTGAACCGTCTGTAGTCAGTTGTTTGGCATTTTGGGATCCATCGGCGGCAAAACGCCAAATTTCCATCTCGCCGCTGGCATCGCTAATGGCATAAACCCATTTACCGTCATGACTTAAAATCGCGCCCCGGGTGCGCGAATCGGCAGGCGTGGCCACTTCAGCCAATCGTATTTTTCCGGTACCGGCCACGGCAACTCGGCCACGGGCAGTGATCACAATTTTTTCTTTTTCACCGCCCATATGAGTTGAAGTGGTGTATTTGAGTGGTTTGTTTATCCAGCGTTCACGAAGGTGCGGGAAGTCCGATGTCAAGTCAATCGACAACGTGGTTGATTTGCCAGAGCGCAAATTCAGCACTTTAATGTCGGCGCCTTGTTGATAAACGATGTTACCTTTGTCGAGCTTGGCCTCGCGCACTGGCCATTCTTTAAATTTGGTCACGGCTTTGACGTTACGGCCATCCAGCGACATTGACCAGATGTTGTCATTGCCGGTGGCGTCACTGACAAAATACAATTTGTTTTTATAAACCATCGGCCTGCGAGCGTTACCAATGTGATCTTTGGTTAGCAAAGTCGCCTCGTTGTTTGAACCTAAACGATAAGACCACAACTGGCCAGCGCCACCGCCCCGGTACACTTTGGCATTGTCACTCGTGCGACCCAGTCCGAATCGGCTGACATAAATCATTTCGCCATCGGCGTCGATATCGCCTTCACTGGTATCGGCAAGTGGAATGGATTTGGCGACCAAAGTTTGCGGATTAACGGTTCGCAAGGTCCAATTACCTGCCGGGCCGAAGCGATTATTGGTGCTGTATAATATTTCACCTGTTTTGGTCCAACCTTGAACTTTGACAAAACTGTTCTCAAAAGTCACCCGTTTAGCGACTCCGCCATCAACGCCAATAACATAAACCTCAGACGAACCTTCGTAATTGGCAACATAGGCAATTTGTTTTCCATCGTTAGAAATACTGGCCTGTCTCTCTTCAACAACATGGGTGGTCAATCGTTTGGCTTGGGTGGTTTTGCCCCGTTTGTTGAACTTAGTTAACCAAAGATCGCCCTCAGCGGTAAAGACTACAGTGTCATTGTGTAAATCCGGTGAGCGATAATAACCGTTTGAAGCCGACGCAGTAAAACTGAGTCCCAAAATCAACGAGGTCATAAGCCGAAGTTTCATGGTGTTCCTTTATTCTTTTGATAATAACAATGTCCATACTATACGCAATGATGAGATGAGGTTAAAGGGTTTCGTCGCGGGTGGAATGGTTTCGTCGCGATGCGACGAAAGGGGGGTTGCGAACGGACCCACCGGGTTGTATAGGACAAGGTCTTATCTGCAAGGTAATCAAACTCGCTGTGAATACAATCCATGTACGCTCAACCAAATCATCCTTGATTTGGATGGTTTGATTACCTTGCAGACAAGACCTTATATACGACCCTTGGTGTCCTTCTATATAGAAAAAGCCACCATCCTCCCCGACCGCCGCCCAACGCAACAAATCGTTGCAAAAGCAAATAACAGCTTCGCTGTGCTGCACAGCAGCGAATGCCTTTCGGCGCGGCTGCGCCTTTTTCACCACAAAGTGGTGTGCAACGTCTTGTTGCAAAGGGCGGCGGTCGGG
>JABSOG010000553.1 GCA_013216025.1 Algicola sp.
ACCTGTTACGACCCACTCAATAACCGGGCGGTGTCATTTTTGATATTCAAGAGTAAAAACGACGTTCATGGCAACTTGTGGTTGGGTTCTAGCAATGGCGTATTTATTTTGCCGCGTAATAAAGACGGTCTTAGTGCCATTGTCCGTGACTCACTGAGCACTTCGGGCAAAAGACCTATGCTCCATAGCCTTGACACCAGCAAAGACAACAAATTGTTAACGCTCACCAATAGTGCTTTACATCAGTTTGACCCAACCCATGGTACTACTGAAATATTGGTCGACTTTCAACTAACTCAACTGGCTGAGCAATCGCAAATACAGGCAATCGACTTTTCGGGTATCTACCACCACTTTGATGAACGCTTCTATTTGTGTAATTCTCAAAGGCTGTATCGGTTTAATCGTCAAACTAAACGTTTTGTTGCCATCGACAACAGTCAAAGCGCCCGTTGGTGTGCCGACTTCGCCTTGCAAGATGAAACCACACTGTGGATAGCCAGCCAGCATGACGGATTGAGCCGATTCGATTTGCCCAGCGAACAACTCACAGCCTTAGCCGACCGACCTAGCCATCCGATAAATCAATTCAGCAAAACCTTGATGGCACTACATTTGGATGACCAACGACGATTGTGGATAGGCTCTGCTGATAAAGGGCTCGCGATGATGGCCGTTGAAACCGGGGTGGTAAAAACGTACAGTTATCAAAGTAATAAACCCAATGGCCTGCCCGGTAATATGATCAACGATATTGTCGAAGATAATCAGGGTTACCTGTGGTTGGCGACGTTCAATGGTTTAAGCCGGTTTGATCCAAAAAACCAGTCGTTTCGCAATTTCCATATCAAAAACGGCCTGAGCAGTGAACAGTTAAACCGTATCATCATTGATGCTCAAGGTGACCTTTGGGTGAGTTCACAAAATGGCATCAACGTGGTTAACCCCGACACTTTTGAGATCCGCTCGTTCTTTCAAAGTGATGGATTATGGGAAAATGAATTTAACATTCCTTTTATGACGCAAGACAACGATGGGCGAATTTACGTCGGTGGATTAGACGCGATTGTCATCATTAAACCGTTGAAATTGAAAAAGCACAACCCACAATACCGAAACTTTATTGCCAGCATCACTGTCGACAATCAACACCGAGTTTTACAATCTGATCAAGCATTAGTCTTTGATACAGCCCCAGCTCGACTTGGCATAGATTTTGGCACAAGCAACTATTTTCAAGCGCATAAAATTCAATTCCGTTATCGAATGAAAGGTTTGGAGCAGCAATGGCAAAATGCTGGAAATACCGCTACTGCCGACTACTCCAATCTGCCCTACGGCGACTATAGCTTTGAAGTGCAAGGAAAAACGCGCTCAGGACAGTGGATAACGCCTGCTGCATTCATCACCTTGACTGTAAAAACGCCTTGGTACTTGACCTATCATGCCTTTGTAATGTACCTACTTATTTTTATCGGTTTTATTTATCTGCTACTTTATCTGGCGACACAACGACAACAGCAAAAAGCACGTAAACTACAACGGCAGGTCGATTCACAAACCGTCAGTTTGAATAGAAAAAACCAGAAAATAACCGACTTGCTCACCGCTCAGCAGCGTTTGTTTGTGCAACTGTCTCATGAAATCAGAACGCCATTGACGCTGATTTTCGCACCTTGGCAAAAGCTCCAACATCAGCACAAAAAAGAATACGAGGCATTGTGCAATACGGCTGATCACAATCAAAAACGGTTGCTGTTGCTACTTGACCAACTTATGGATATCGCCCAAAACCCTGACCCGATGAATGAGCGGAAAAAGCCGATTGCGGTCGCCGATGCCATACGCTGGGCTTGTCGCGCGCTGGCACCTTTAGTGACACTTAAACAACAGCAAATCTCACTACAGATAAACGAAGCCTGGATTGAAGCAAGCCCAGATGCCATCGAAAAAGTGTTGCTCAATTTGTTGGTTAATGCCCACAAGTACACCCCAGAACAGGGCAATATCAAAGTCAAAACGACTATCGATGAACAACAACAGTGGCTAACGATTGAGGTTATCGACAATGGTGTTGGTATTGAACTCGCCCAACAAACGACGATTTTTGAGTGTTTCGAGCGCCTTGAAACGGCCGAACCTCAACAAGGCTCAGGTGTCGGCTTAGCTTTGGTTAAACAACTGGTGTTGCAAAACAACGGCACCATTAAACTGCACAGTAACCCCGGGCAGGGCAGTTGTTTTACCTTGGGTTTTGCATTGCTAAAAGACCAACAACACAAGACCTATCAACCCCCAGGTGAACATCTCAAAAGCCAAATCGATATCGCAAAACCCACTGTCATTGAACAGCCAACGTTATCTGAAACCGATGAGCAACGACCAACGATTTTGGTGGTAGAAGACAATGTTGAACTACAACTTTATCTCAAAGATATATTGATGCCCGACTATCACGTTATCATGCAAAGCAACGGTAAAACCGGGCTTGACTGTGCTATAGAGCAGATCCCCGATATCGTGATTAGCGACATAATGATGCCGGTGATGGATGGTTTCGAGCTGCTTGAAGCCATTAAATCACATCCGGTAACCAACCATATTCCGGTGATATTACTCAGTGCAAAAACCGACTTTCAAAGTGTCTTGACCGGTCTAACCTATCGTGCCGATGACTACATCAGAAAACCATTCAACTATCAGTTGTTGCGGTTAAAGGTCTCAAACCTGCTGCACCTGCGAGACATGTGGCACCAGCACGCTGAGCAAACAACATCAGACACGATCAGCAGTGCAATTGTGATGCACCTTAATCAGCAGCAACAGCAGTTTATGGACCAGTTGACTGAATGTTGCCAAACCAACTATCACAACAGTGGGTTTTCTTTGGATGATTTTGCAAAAGAAATGGCGATGAGCAAACGTCAGCTACAACGAAAAGTAAAAGCCTTATCAGGCACAAACCCATTGACAATATTAAAAGATATTAGATTACAAAAAGCACGCCAAGCCATTGAACAAGGTGAACAAATCACCCAGGTAGCCTACACCAGCGGATTTAACAGCTATGAAGTTTTTGCCCGGGCGTTTAAAGAAAAATATCAGCATTCGCCGAAAAATTATCGCGCTAGGCAAGCTTCCTCCGGTCTACCGAAATGACCTCGAAATAAATACCACAATAGTCGTTTGACTTTGGCTCAACGGGGCGGCACAGTATGGCGTTTACCATCCAAATAAAGGACAAAGGCATGAAGCCCAAACTGCTATTGAGCTTAAAAATAACCAAATCTCCACTGCTGGCAATGCTCGCCATTGCTGGACTGGGTGGCTGTATACAAACCGCCACAACCAATACTCAATCAACCCAACAGTTAGCCAGTCAAATCGCTCAAAAGTATATTGTGGCCGATACGCACATTGACGTTCCCTACCGGCTTAAAGCAGCGTACGAAGACGTCAGTCTTGCTACTCCAAACGGCGATTTTGATTACCCCAGAGCCAAGAGCGGCGGACTCGACGTGGCATTTATGTCCATCTATATACCCCCAAGTCTGGAAGAGAAAGGCAGCGGCAGCAAGGAGTTGGCCGACCAATTGATAGACATGGTTGAGGCCATCGTCGAAAAAACGCCTGAAAAATACCAGTTGGCTTACAGCACCGCACAAATGCAGGCCAATTTCGACCAGGGCATTATCTCTTTGCCATTGGGCATGGAAAACGGCTCGGCTATTGAAGGCAAGTTAGAGAATCTTCAACACTTTTACGACCGGGGCATCCGTTACATCACCTTGGCTCACTCCAAAGCCAATCATATTTCCGACTCGTCTTATGATAAAAACCGCCCAGCCAAAGGTTTGACCAAGTTTGGTAAAGAGTTGGTGGTGCAAATGAATAATATCGGCGTGATGGTAGATGTTTCGCACATTTCTGATGAGGCTTTTTATCAGGTGATGCAGATCAGTAAAGTGCCGGTGATCGCTTCTCATTCGTCAGCACGTCATTTTACCCCAGGGTTCGAAAGAAACATGAGTGATGATATGATCCAACTGCTGGCCAAAAACGGTGGGGTCATTCAGATTAATTTTGGCTCAACGTTTATTTCGCAAACATCGATTGAAAACGCCAATGCTTTTAAGGCAGCCGCCAAAATCCATATGGACACTAACGGCCTTACCCACAATAGTGAGCAAATGGAAGCCTTTACCAAGGCCTACCGGGCGCAAACACCCTTTGAATATGCCAGTTTGGATGATGTATTGGATCACTTTGATCACGTGGTTAAAATCGCCGGCATTGATTATGTCGGCATCGGCTCAGACTATGACGGTGTTGGCGACAGTTTGCCAACCGGTCTAAAAGATGTCAGTGCCTACCCCAATTTGATTGAAGGTTTGTTGACACGGGGATATTCAGAACAGGATATTGCCAAAATACTATCGGGTAATCTTATCCGGGTATGGCAGCAGGTTGAAACCCATGCCCAACAATATAACTAGATAGAAAATGAAGGGGTTAGGTATCTGACCCTGACGACTGTAATGTTAACTATTTGCTATTAACGATCTCAACCCCATTCCAATCGGCGGGTACCGTTGTACTTTGCCATTGCTGACAGTGTTGCAAATACAACAAGGCTGCTTTGTCACTGGGGTTGAGTTGATAAACAGCGGCGAATAACTGTTCTGCGACCACAAAATCCCGGTTAAAATAGTGGTTTAATGCGCGTTCAAAATCGGCTTTAGTCGCCATTTTGACAGCATCAATTTCAGTGTCGTGCGAGTAACACAGTTCATAAATTTTCAGGTCGATGGTTTTACCTTTGACCTGCACTTTGCCGAGGAATCGGTAGTTGACCGAAGCCTGGTTTTTGAGGCCCTGCAACGTTGATCCGCTCAGTAAAATGGTGGCACCATACAATTTGGTCAGTCCTTCCAATCGTGACGCGATATTCACCGCATCGGAGATCACCGTGCCGTCCATCCGTGATTCATTGCCCACGGTGCCCAACATTAATGGTCCGGTGTGCAATCCCATGCCCGTTTTGACCGCTGTAAAACCATTGTCTATCCGCGAACGGTTATATCGATGTAATTCCCGGGTGATGTCAATAACACAGCGAATGGCGTCCTCTGAGTTGGCTGGAAAAACGGCCATAACCGCGTCACCAATATACTTGTCGACAAACCCGCCATGCCGGCTGACACAAGGAATAATATAGCCAAAATATTCATTGAGAAACTCAAAACACTGTTTCGGTGTTATGTTTTCCGATAAACTGGTGAAAGACCGGATATCGGAGAATAACACCGTCATATCCCCCTGTATGTGATCGGCCAATTGCACGTCAACGATAGATTCCTTACCCAAAGTGCTGATAAACCCATGGGGCACAAACCTTTCGTAGGCTGAATTGATATTGAGTAAATTAAGCTGGGTTTTGATCCGCGCGAGTAATTCGTTCTTGGAAAAAGGCTTGGTGAGATAGTCATTGGCTCCGGAAGAAAATCCGGTAACCAGATCAGCAACCTGGTTTTTTGCCGTTAGCATGATCACCGGCAATTCATTCAATAGAAAATCTCGCCTCACCTGTTGGCATACCTCGTAACCGGTCATGTTCGGCATCATGATGTCGAGCAGGATAACATCAAATTTTTCACCGTTTTTGATTTTTTGCAACGCCTGTTCACCATTGTAGGCCTGTTCAATACTATAGTGGGCTTGATGCAAATGATTGGCCAACACCTGTTGATTGACCGGTTCATCATCTACGATCAATATCCTGAAGTGACTGTCAGAGTCAGCCTCCTCGTCCATCATCTCGTTTGCCATATCCCCACTTA
>JABSOG010000554.1 GCA_013216025.1 Algicola sp.
GCTTGTGAAGTTGTTGAATATCGGTGGGGTGGTGCCGCGTTTTGGCAGTAAAAACCCCGCCGTTATAGCGGCTTCGACCGATGCGCTGTTCAGAGCACCCCAGCAACCTTTGTTGTTGGGGATCAACAAAACCCAACTTACCCTGACCACCGCCCTTGGCGAAAAATCTGTAACTGTTGGTTTAGACAATGCCGCAGGCTGGCGCAAAAACCAGCCGAATAAAGCCATGCCTGAATCTGAACTTAAGCCTTGTTTTGAACAGCACACGTTTATCGATGCGTTTTTATACAAAGTGTTGGGGTTGAATCAGGCGTTGGGGCCGACGATTGATCAAAACCCTTCGCCAAAAGTGGTGACTAGCATCCTCAACAGCTACGACAACATGGGTCTTAAAACCACACTTAAACATTATCCCTTCAAGCCCGGTTCTGCGATCGGATTGTCAAAATCTCAGGTGTTAGACCAATTGGCCATTTTTAAAACACTGGGCAAGCGCAGTGATTTTATTCTCGCCACCAACGCATTCAATTCTTACATCGACAGTAAAAAAATCGCAACGTTATCGCGAGAATGGATTGGGCTGCTCAAAAGAGACTTGGGTTATAAAGGCCTGATTATTGCCGATAGCATTGCGACACTGCGTGGTGACGATAAATCTTTACGGCAATTGAGCAAAGGCTGGTTGTCTCGTCACCCTAAGGATGATCCTAAGGCAGTGTTCGTCGCACGGTCAATCTTGGCCGGTCATGACATGGTGCTGTTGCAAGGTGTGGCCAGACAGACAATCGACCTGTACGAACAGTTGTCGGTGATGGCCTGTAGAGACGACCCTGACGGACGATTATTGGCGGCGCGTATCACGGACTCGTATGGTCGCATTGTACGGTTTAAGAAGCGTTACAGAGGCGCTTTGTCTTACCGGCCCAAGGTGGATAAAGCGTTGATTGATGATGTGCTTGCTTTTAATGACAAGCTTAATTCATCGAGCTGCGGGGCTGGGGGGAACCAATTTGAGTTTTTGCAGCTTAAGCAGCGGATCTTGGAAGTGCGGTGATGGTTTCTGGCGCCTACTGCGTGGGCGAGCTGCACCCTTTAAGGTCAAAAGATCTCAACACGGAGTCACGGAGGCACGGAGGCACGGAGAATGAAAGAGAAAAGCAAAAATTAAAACCAAAAATGCTAAAGAAGTAAAAACAAAAACTTATTGGCAAAGTGAGTCAACCTTGAATTCAACCTATTAGTATTTTGTCATCTTTTCCTCTTTCTTTCCTCCGTGGCTCCGTGCCTCCGTGTTAAGGCTTTTGATTTAAAAGGCCGCAGGCCACAAACAAGCGCAGCGACCAAAAGAAAGGTTAGAAAGAAGTACGGCGGTAATCACGATAAAGCGGTTCCCAGAAACCACTCTCAATGGCATTATCAACCGCCTGCTCAGAATGCGTAAAGGTCACATCATCTTCCATCGCCTGCATGGCAACGGCTTTGGCAATTTTCTTGCTCACTTCGCGAATATCGACCAATGGCGGCAGCAGTGGGCCTTCGCCATCTCTTGCCAGTGGCGAGCAGTCGGCTAACGCTCGACTGGCGGTCATTAACATATTGTTGGTGATGCGTGTGGCCTGAATGGCCAAAACACCTAGGCCGATGCCGGGGAATATGTAGCTGTTGTTGCACTGTGCAACTTCATGGGTTTTACCGTTATATTCGACCGGAGCAAACGGGCTGCCGGTGGCGACGATTGCACGGCCTTCGCTCCATTTGATGATGTCGCTTGGCGTAGCTTCGACCCGGCAGGTGGGGTTAGACAGGGGTAATACCACTGGATGTTCGGTGTGGCTGGCCATTTCTTTGATCACGTCTTCGGTGAATAAACCCGGTTGACCTGAAACACCAATTAAAATGGTCGGTTTGGCATTGGCGGCAACTTCAAGCAAGGTGATGTTGTTTTTGTCAGCGACGTTCCATTCGGCCAGTTCGTCAGGACTGTGGGCCAGTGGTTTTTGAAAGAACACCAAGTTTTCCATGTTGTCTTGCAGTAAACCATGACGGTCGACCATATAAACCTGGCTTCTGGCGGTCTTTTCGTCCAAGCCCTCACTGACTTTTTGCGCAATAATTTGCTCGGCAATACCACAACCGGCTGAGCCTGCGCCGACAAAGGTGATGCGCTGTTGGCTTAGCGTCTCGCCCCGGGCTTTACAGGCTGCCATCAAGGTGCCAACCGTGACTGCTGCTGTGCCTTGAATGTCGTCGTTAAAGCAGCATAGTTCGTCTTTGTATTTTTCGAGCAGTGGCATGGCGTTGCCTTGGGCAAAATCTTCGAACTGTAGCAATACACCGGGCCAGCGGCGTTTGACGGCCTGGATAAATGCATCGACAAATTTGTAGTATTCTTCGCCAGAAATACGCGGGTTGTGCCAGCCCATGTACATCGGATCGTCGGTGATCTCTTTATTGTTACAACCCACATCTAACACCACGGGCAAGGTATAAGCCGGGCTGATGCCGCCACAGGCGGTGTAAAGGGCGAGTTTACCAACGGGTATGCCCATGCCGCCAATGCCTTGGTCGCCAAGGCCCAAAATACGCTCGCCATCGGTGACGACGATAACTTTAATGTTGTGTTTGGTGGCGTTTTGCAGCACATCGTCAATGCGGTCGATATCTGGGTAGGAGACAAACAAGCCCCTTCTACGGCGGTAAATTTTAGAAAATGACTGACAGGCTTCGCCAACGGTCGGCGTATAAATGATGGGCATGACTTCGTCGAGATGTTCGGTGACTAATTTATAGAACAGGGTTTCGTTGGTGTCTTGGATGTTACGCAGGTAAATGTGTTTTTCCATGTCGGTGGTGCAGGCTTCAAACTGCTGATAGGCACGGGTGGTCTGTTCTTCGATGGTTTCTATACTGTGAGGCAGCAGTCCTTCAAGATTAAAATGCTGGCGCTCAAACTCACTGAACGCGCTGCCTTTGTTGAGCAGTGGCGTTTCAAGCAGGACCGGGCCTGCAAAAGAAATATAAAGGGGTCTTTTCATTATGGTTATTCCCGTATTGACTGTCTGTGTTTAGAAAAGTCGGCTAGTGCCCATCCTGAAAACCGCTTTGGTGGGCATTAGCTATGCAACACATGGATGTGTTGCCATTTCACTTGTGAAATGTAAGCGAAGTTCCACTCGGCAGCCGCAGCTGTGCTTGAACGTAGCGGTTTCCTGAACCTCACACGGATGTGAGTTGCAGGACGATTAGAGGTATCTGATTAACCACAGTATAAGCCATCAACACAAATTGCAAAACATCCATTGTAAACAACAACTAACAAAATTGATGGGTACTCAATTCAACGCATTATTTTGGCCTGCTACTTGTAAATGAGCTGTATGATATTACACTGGTAAAGGACCTACAAAAAGATAACAATCAGCACGAGATCCTATGTCAAATCAAATCAGCAATGAATTCGCCGGTAAACACATTTTGGTTGTTGATGATATTCCTGCCATCAGCGAGTTCTTAGTGGCCATTCTTGAATACGAAGGTTACAAAGTGTCAGCAGTGACCAGCGGCGAAGATGCCCTTGTGTTTGTCGATAAAACCCCCCCAGATTTAATTTTGCTCGACATTATCATGGAAGGCATTGATGGCTTTGAAACCTGTCGCAGGCTTAAAGCCGATGAGTTATCGCAGCACATTCCGGTGATTTTTGTCACGGCCAAAAATGATGCTGAGGATGTGGTTGAAGGTTTTAAACTCGGCGCGGTAGATTTTGTCATTAAACCGCTGCGTAAAGAAGATGTTTGTATACGTATTGGCACCCAGCTTAAAGTTCAGGCCTTTATTCAGGCGCAGCAAGCCCAGATCATTCAGGCCGAAAAACTGGCCAGTCTGGCTGAATTGATGGGGGAGTTCAGTCATGAACTCGAAACGCCGATCGGTATTATCTTAACCGCACAAACCCATATGGAAGAAAAACTACATCACTTTCAAAAGATCATGAGCGACAATCGACTGACCAAAAGCAAACTCACCGCTTTTGTTGACGTTGTTGAAGATGCTAACCGCCTGACCTTGTCTAATATCACCCGAGCCATTGAACGTACCAACAGTTTTAAAAGGCTGTCGGTAGACCAATGCTCAGAAGAACGCCGCCGTTTTAATATGCTGGAGTTTTTGCATCATATAGAACTGGCATTGCGCTCTAAGTTTATCAATACCGACCATCAAATCATTATTCAATGCGACGAGGACATTATCATTGACAGTTTTCCTGGCGCACTGTCGCAGGTGGTCATTAATCTTATCAACAACTCGCTGATCCATGGTTTTGAAAATCAGAATGTCGGGGTTATCAACATTGATGTAGCCCAACAAGGTGAAGTTGTTTCGTTGGTTTACAGCGACGATGGCAAAGGCATTAGCGCAGAAATGTTGCCAAAAATATTCAGCCAATATTACACCAGCAAACCAGATGAAGGCGGCAGCGGTTTGGGGTTATATCTGGTTAAAAGCATTGTTGAGAAAAAACTCGATGGCGCTTTGTACTGCACCAGCGAGGTGGGTAATGGGATCATACTTAAAATCAACCTGCCGTTGGGTAAAGTCTAATCACGATCACGATTGCGCTTTGATTTTATCCACGTAAATAAGAATATCATCAATGACGTCGTTATAAAGATTCCTGCGGCCAGCGTTTGCGTCTGCCAAAACCATACCACACCAGCATTGTCGAAACTAAATGCAAATGACAGGCAAAACAACATAATTGCCAGGGCCAGCAGGGGTTTGTTAAACTTTTTGTTGAATGTTTTCATGACTTGCTCTCCTAATGTTTATTTGAGTTCATGATAACGATAAAGGCGGGGGCAGATAATGGTTTAATGTCATCAATTGGTGATGACATTTGTCACAAGACCTAAGACCTAGGCCACTTGCCACATTGCTGCAATAAGCACTATGATCAACAGCCACACCAACAGCACTTTTTCTACTAAATACACCGTTTGACGAACGCTAGTTGCATCTGGGGCTTTGGTCTGCTGGTTGCCTATCACCGGTCGTCTTATCTTTTGATGATTGTAAATGACCGGACCGCCCAATGAGACATTCAAACCACTGGCGGTGGCCGCCAACAAGTGCAGGCTGTTGTCGTTACCCCACTTTTTGGCCATTCGTATCAACGCAAAACTGCGCTTAAAATCACTGAGTAACATCACGGTATAGGTCATCAGGCGGTTGGGCAGCCATTCGAGTAGGTAGCAAATCGATTGGGCGACTTGTCCGAAGTGTCGATAATGGTTGATTTTGGGGTTCCAGCATTGGTTAAGCGCCATCATCAACCGGTAAAACAGCATAAAAAAGCTACCAAAACACAGATAATAGAACATCACTGCAAAGTATTCTTTAGCACTTCTTAACATCAGCATTTCGATAGTGGTTTTGTACATGCCCATGGGACTTAAGGTGTGGGTGTTGCGCAATACCCAGGGTGACAAACGGGCTTTAGCCAAACTTTTTTGATCTTTTTTCAACGCTTTGGTCATGGCGATGGCATCTTTGCGCGCCGGGGTCCAGCTCAAACATAACCACAATAACATGCCGTCGAATAGGTGCGGGAATTCTGCTACTAGGGTCATCATGTAAGCCAAAAACAAAAAAGGGAAGAGCAGGGTAGGAATGGTCAAGGCACCGGCTATTTTTTGTTGTGTTGGCGAATGGGGGCGCTTTGTTGAATGAACTTTTGCGGTGATGCGTAGGGTTAACGCTTTGAAAAAATTTATCGGGCTGTAACTGGGGCCTAACGGAATAAGACGCTCTAGTATGAGTGCAATGACTAGATCGGAA
>JABSOG010000555.1 GCA_013216025.1 Algicola sp.
CATTGGTTGATGGTCAATGGGATAACAAGGTGCGAAAAGTCGATGAACCCCTCAAAAAAAATACCTTACAGTCGGGTGAACGGGTTGTTCGGGTTGACAAAAATGACGGCAAACCATCGCAAACTCTGTTTAGAGTGCTAGAGCGATTTGGCAGCTCTACATTGGTGCAAGCTTCGCCGGTGACAGGTCGAACCCATCAAATCAGGGTGCATACTGCTTGTAAGGGCCACCCTATTGCCTGTGATGATAAATATGGTAACAACGATTTTGGCGGCTATATGAACAGCTTGGGATTAAAGCGGATGTTCTTACATGCTTTCAGCCTCAAATTCGAGCACCCCGGCACTAAAGAAACCATGTACATCGAAGCACCGCTAGACAAATCGCTTAACAATGCACTCGAAGCATTAAAAAAGTTAAAGAAAGAGTAATCCCATGATAAGAGGCACTATGAAGTACAAATTGGTCATTTTTGATTGGGACGGTACCTTGATGGATTCTGCGTCGCGCATTGTCTCATCAATGCAACGAACAGCTATTTTGTGTGGTCAACCAGAACCTTCAGCAACGGCGGTGCAAAACATCATCGGATTGAGTTTGGATGTTGCTGTAGAACGTTTGTTTGGGCAAGCTGATGCCGATACTCAAAATTCGATTGTGATCAATTACAAAGACCAATATGTTAACCACGACCAAACCCCCACGCCGATGTTTGCCGGTGCGCTGGATTTGTTGGACACGCTCAAGCGTGAAGGATACAAATTGGCTGTGGCGACAGGCAAGGGCAGACCAGGATTACAAAATGTGTTGACAAAGTCTGGCACTGAACACTTTTTTGTCTGCACCCGCACAGGTGATGAGGCGCAGTCGAAACCCTCACCGGACATGCTGCAGCAGATTTTGGTTGAAATGGGGCTTGAAGTTAAGGATGCGGTAATGATAGGTGACACCGAATATGACCTTGGCATGGCCAAGGCGATTGGTATGGACAGTATCGGCGTGAGCTTCGGTGTGCACGAGCGTGAGCGGTTGCTGCTGCAGGGGCCTTTGACTGTGGTCGATTCTTTGCTGGAAATTCGAGGCTGGCTCTGATTTTTTGTCGGCCTACGGCCTGAAGGTCAAAAGATCTCAACACGGAGGCACGGAGACACGGAGACACGGAGGAAAGAAAGAGAAAAGATAAAAACTGAAAGATGAAAAAAATGTAGGTTTTAAGCTTAATTGTTTTTCATCATGTTTTGCTTTTGCTTTTGCTTTTAAATCTTCCTCTTTCTTTCCTCCGCCGCTCCGTGCCTCCGTGTTGAAGCTTTTGACCTTAAAGGGCGTTAGCCCAGAACGTCTACGCCCTCATTACCCAGCAACGCAACCAACCGAATCAAAGGCAGGCCAATTAGGGTATTGGGATCATCTCCTTCGAGTTTGTCGAATAAACAAATGCCCATGCCTTCGCTTTTAAAGCTTCCTGCGCAGTTATAAGGGGTTTCAGCCAACAGGTATTTATTTATCTGTTTATACGTCAACGTACGAAAGTACACCGAAAATTCGTCAACGATGGTTTGGACATTGCCGGTTTGACTGTTGACTAAAGACAATCCGGTTAAAAAAGTCACCTGCTGTCCGCTAAAGGCGGTGAGTTGTTTGATGGCGTTTTCATGCGTATGGGGTTTGCCCAATATTTCACTGTTAAACACGGCCACTTGATCTGAACCTATCACCAATGCGTTTTGATGATTGACCGCAATGGCTTGCGCTTTTAGCTCGGCCAAACGTTTAACCAGCTCGGTGGGCGCTTCGCCGGGCAGGGCGGTTTCGTCGACGTTGGGTGCTTTTATAGTGAAATCAATGGCCAATTTTTGCAAAATACTGCGACGAAAGGGGGATGTTGAGGCTAAGATGATGGCTGTTTTACTCACAGTTATTTGGTCCTGAGCTTGGGGTTAATGGGCATTTACGCTATTTAAAAGGGATTAGTGTTGAAAAACAACAGATTTAACTGTTTTTTCTTTGACACCAACGCTCACTATCTATAAGATGCGCGGCTTATGCAAAAGCTAAAAATCCCAGTTACACTAGATATAAAAAGAGCGGCGCAGCATGAGACCTGTTATGAAGGGTATATCGTGTTGGCTCAAATGAAGCGTTTGACGGTAAGTCTGGCTTCAGATCAAGGTGACGTAGACGTAAAATTGCAAACAGGTGTTGACCCGCGTGGATTGTCCTTTCTTAAAGGGCAGGCTCAGGTAAGTACCTTAAGTATTTGTCAACGTTGTAATCAAAATGTAAACATCGACTTACTTGCTGACTTTGCATATTCACCGGTTAAAATCGGTTATGACGATGATGAGGAAAATCAGTTACCGGATTACTATGAGCCCATTCAAATTAATGAATTTGGTGAAATAGGACTACGTGACCTGATAGAGGATGAATTAATTCTCGAAGTACCTTTGATAGCCATGCACGATGAGCAGGATTGCCCTGCTGCTGGAAAAGATATGACTTGGGGTAAGATAGAAGAAGTTGTTGAAGAAAAGCCAAATCCGTTCGCAGTTTTAAAACAGCTGAAACGAAATTAATTTTAGGAGAACCGAAAAATGGCAGTACAGAAAAGTAAAAAATCTCGTTCAAGACGTGGTATGAGACGTTCACATGACGCTTTGAGTGGACCAACTTTGTCAGTTGATCAAACTTCTGGCGAAACTCACGTCCGTCACCATATAACAGCTGATGGCTATTATAAAGGTGCCAAGGTTCTTGCCCTCTAGGTAAAAACCAATGCGAAATTTAACGATTTCGTTGGATATGATGGGGGGCGATTATGGCCCCCGATCGACCATCCCCGCTGCAGTAGCAGCCATTTCACAACACCCTCAACTACATCTCATCCTTTGTGGCAATAGCGCTTTACTGCAATCTGAATTAAGCAAACGTGGCGTTGCTGATCATCCGCAACTGACCATTAAACATTGCGAACAAGTCGTCAATATGGACGAAAAACCCGCTGGTGCACTACGTGCCAAAAAAGATTCTTCTATGCGAGTTGCGCTTAATCTGGTTCACAGTGGTGAGGCCATGGCCTGTGTCAGTTCTGGCAATACCGGTGCATTATTGGCGATGGCCCATTATGTGTTAAAAATGTTGCCCGGAATTGAACGCCCAGCGTTGATTGCAACTTTGCCAACCAACGGCCCGCGTCCAGTCTATTTACTCGACATGGGGGCCAATATCAGTTGTTCAGCGCAAGTGTTGTTTCAGTTTGCCGTGATGGGTTCGGTTATTGCCGAAGCAGTCGAACAGTTAGAATCACCGCGAGTCGCACTGCTTAATATGGGCGAAGAGGCCATCAAAGGTTCTGACCAAGTCAAGCAAGCGGCCCAGTTATTGTCTGAAACGGACAAAATTAATTATGTTGGTTATATCGAAGGCAGTGATATTTTTTCAGGCAAAGTGGATGTGATTGTTTGCGAAGGTTTTGTTGGCAACGTGGCACTGAAAACTTGCGAAGGTATCGCTCAGTTAATCATCGGCAAGTTACAATCGTCGCTGAATCAAAGTATTTTGACTCGATTATTGGGTTTTATGCTGATGCCCGCACTAAAAAAGCTTTACAATGGGGTGAACCCCGACCACTATAACGGCGCAAGTTTGATAGGATTGGGCGGCATTGTGGTTAAGAGCCACGGTAATGCCTCAGACGTTGCATTTTTGAACGCAATCAACGAGGCAGTATGTGAAGTAGAGCGCCAAGTACCGGCGAAAATTAAAGACAAACTCGCGCAGTATTAATTGATAAACCCAAATGAAAATCAGGAGTTTCATGTATTCTAGAATTATAGGTACTGGAAGCAGCTTTCCAGATAACGTTGTGACCAATGACGACCTGTCCAAAGTTATCGATACCAGTGACAAGTGGATCACTGAGAGAACCGGCATCAGAGAACGTCGCATTGCCCTTGAAGACGACACCGTCACCAGTTTGGGCGCACAAGCGGCCCGTAAAGCCGTCGAAGCGGCTGGCATTGAATTGACCGATATCGATATGTTGATTGTCGGCACGACCAGTTCTGCTATTACCTTGCCGAGCGCTGCCTGTGATATCCAAAAAGAATTAAATATTCCCAATATCCCGGCATTTGATATTGCCGCAGCGTGCTCTGGTTTTATCTATGCCAGCAGTATTGCCGATCAGTACATTAAAAGCGGCATGTGCAAACGCATTCTGGTGATAGGTGCTGATACCCTGAGTCGCTTGTGCGCACCGGGTGATAGAACCACCATGATTTTGTTTGGTGATGGTGCAGGCGCAGTCATTTATGAAGCCAGCGAAGAGCAGGGCATTATTTCGACTCATATTCATGCCGACGGTAACTACAAGCCATTGCTGGGCGCTAACTCGGTAAAACGTGGTCAGCCCGAAACGGCAGACGATGGTTACCTTTATATGCGCGGTAACGAAGTATTTAAAATCGCGGTCACCAAACTGGCTGAGATCGTCAAAGAAACGCTTAAAGCCAATCAAATGGACGCGTCAGAAATTGACTGGTTGGTGCCCCATCAGGCCAACTTACGTATTATTACCGCTACGGCCAAAAAGTTGTCGATGGGTATGGACAAAGTTGTAGTGACTTTGGACAAACTTGGCAACACTTCAGCGGCAACAATTCCAACAGCCCTTGACGAAGCCATAAGAGATGGCCGAATCAAACGCGGTCAAACTTTGTTGCTTGAAGCGTTTGGTAGCGGTTTTACTTGGGGCTCGGCCCTGATTAAATACTAATTTGTAATTTGAATGAGATTATTGTAATGACAAAATTTGCTGTCACTTTTCCAGGACAGGGTTCACAAAAAGTGGGCATGCTCAGCGAGCTTTACGCTGAATACGAAGTTGTTAGAGAAACGTTTGACGAGGCGTCTGTCGCCTTGGGTTACAACTTGTGGGATTTGGTGGCCAACGGCCCTGAAACATCTCTCAATCAAACCCACCAGACTCAGCCTGCATTATTGACCACCAGTGTCGCTATCTGGCGTGTATGGCTAGAAATGGGCGGGCAAACGCCGGATATTATGGCTGGTCACAGTCTAGGAGAATATTCTGCACTGGTTTGTGCTGGTGTCTTGTCACTAGAAGATGCGGTTAAATTGGTTGAAAAGCGTGGTAACTACATGCAAGAGGCAGTGCCTGAGGGCGTGGGTTCTATGGCGGCCATCATCGGTTTGGCTGATGATTTGATTCAAAAAGCCTGTGATGAATCTGCGCAAGGCGAAGTCGTGTCACCAGTCAACTTCAATTCACTGGGTCAAGTGGTCATCGCGGGCAACAAAGAGGCAGTGGCAAGAGCAGGCGTTGCCTGTAAAGCCGCAGGCGCCAAAAAAGTTATGCCATTGGCGGTCAGCGTACCATCGCATTGTGCTTTGATGGCTCCAGCTGCCAAGAAATTAGCGGCCGATCTTGAACTGATCACCTTTAATACACCAACAGTGCCTGTGATCAACAATGTTGATGTGGCTTGTGTTGATGATGTTGGGGCTATAAAAGCGGCGCTAGTTCGCCAGTTATCGTGTCCGGTTCAGTGGACCCGCACCATCCAATACATGGCAAGTATGGGTATTGAACAGGCATACGAATTTGGCCCGGGCAAAGTATTGACCGGTCTGGTTAAACGCATAGATAAATCAGTTAAAGGCACAGCGGCCAATACCATAGATTCGTTGGCTGGGCTTTTGCCTAATAATTAGAGGAAAAACAATGTCAGGATTTATGTCCTTGGAAGGTAAGATTGCTTTAGTCACTGGTGCCAGTCGTGGTATCGGCAAAGCGATTGCAC
>JABSOG010000556.1 GCA_013216025.1 Algicola sp.
GACACCTGCTATTAGTGTTTTCGACGAACGGCTCATCACTACATATTGACACGGGTGGAGCTAAGTGGATACCCCTTTGTTATATCCAGTTTTGAGGTTATATGATGAAATATTTTATCGATCCTACTATTGACTGCGTTTTCAAAAAGATCCTCGCTGCCGTTGGGCATGAAAAACTGCTGATGAATTTTCTCAATGCCATATTGATGCCGCTCGTGTTAATAAAACAAATCGTGGTGCAAAACCCCTATAACGAAAAAGACTATTTGAAAGATAAATTATCTATTGTCGATATTCAGGCACAAGACGAAAACGATAATACTTATCAGATTGAGGTGCAGATGGCTACGCCAGAATATCTGGCGTATCGCATGTTGCATAATTGGGGGGACATTTACCAAGGACAGTTGGTCGAGGGCGTTGGTTTCGATCAGCTAAAGCCGGTGATTTCAATTTGGCTGCTTACTGGTAACCTGATTAAGAACTCTTCACATTGCCATCATCACTTTGAATGTTACGACAAGCATCATAAGGTGTTGTTGTGCGGTCATATGTCGATTCATGTGTTGGAGCTGGCTAAGTGGCGAAAACCGGACACGTTACAACCAGAAGATAATTGGTTATACTTCTTCAAGGAGGGTAAACGCTTTAAGCACCTGCCACCCGAGCTGAAACAACTACCACAAATGAGAGAAGCCATGAGTGTTTTAACCGCATTTTCTGACCAATCAGAAGATTACCATCGTTACAAGACTCGCCAGCAGGTGTTGAGAATAGAGCTGTCTGACAAATCTGTTGCTGAGCGTCAAAAGAAAGAATTGGAAGAGAATGCACTAAAATTGGCTGAGAATGAACTTAAGATCAAAGAGGGGACTGACAGAGCGGAGAAAGAAGCTCATAGGGCGGAGAAAGAAGCTCATAGGGCGGAGAAAGAAGCTCATAGAGCAGACGATGAGCAGGCACTCAGACTTAAGGAAAAAGCGAGGGCGGATGCAGCAGAAGTGCAATTAAAGACACTATTGGCAAAGGCTGGAAAATAATTTTAAACACAAGAGCAGCACAACTTACCGTAGGTTCTCCTGATAAACCCAATCACTTCCAATATAGCGTGCACTTTATACGCGATGAAGAGCAACACATTACTCCCCAAAATTATCTGTGACATTTAACAGACGTTAAACAAAAGGGCCGACCAGCAGTTAAGCAGGTCGGCCCTTTTCATTGGATCGAAAACGATAAGTCTTGCAACGCGCCAGAGCTTTCACTCTGGAACACTGTGATTTAAGTGTTAGTCAAACATTGCAGAGATAGATTCCTCATTGTTAACACGGCGAATCGCTTCGGCCAGCATGTCGCCAAGGGTTAATTGGCTGACCTTAGTGATTGCTTTCATTTCGTCAGACAATGGAATGCTGTCGGTAACAATCAATTCATCAATAACGGAGTTGGCGATGTTTTGTGGTGCATTGCCTGAGAATACTGGGTGGGTTGCGTAAGCAAATACCCGGTTAGCGCCTTTGTCTTTCAAGGCTTCTGCGGCTTTACACAAGGTGCCGCCAGTATCAATCATGTCGTCTACGATAATACAGTCACGGCCTTCAACGTCACCAATAATGTGCATTACTTGGGCTACGTTGGCTTGTGGGCGACGTTTGTCGATGATGGCAAGGTCTGCGTCATCCAACAATTTCGCTACCGCTCGTGCACGAACAACACCACCGATATCAGGAGAAACGATGATAGGATTTTCGAAGTCGCGGCTTTTCATGTCGTCGAGCAAAATTGGGGTACCAAAGACGTTATCTACTGGTACATCGAAGAATCCTTGAATTTGTTCTGCGTGCAAATCTACAGTCAATACGCGGTCAACACCAACGCTTGACAAGAAATCGGCAACCACTTTTGCGGTGATAGGCACCCTGGCTGAACGGACGCGACGGTCTTGACGGGCATAACCAAAATAAGGGATAACAGCGGTGATACGACCAGCTGAGGCACGGCGTAATGCGTCGACCATTACGATGAGTTCCATCAGGTTGTCATTGGTCGGCTGACAGGTTGACTGAATAATGAAAGCGTCAGCACCACGCACATTTTCTTTGATTTCTACTGCAATTTCACCATCGCTGAAACGGCCTACGCTGGCATTTCCTATGTTAATGTCTAATCGTTTGGCTACACGGGCGGCTAATTTTGGGATCGAGTTACCGGTAAAAAGCTTCATATCTGGCACAGTAGTGTCCTCAGTACATTTTGGGCTGGCTGACGGAATTTTCCGTCGTTCCAACCGGGTTAAGGGAACGTTTTATGATAAAAGTACTATCACACCGTTCAAATGTTGCCAAGGGCTGTTTTGGTCGGTGAGACGTTAACTCCCTGACAGACAAATCCTGACACGCCTTTTGGTAGGTAAGCCATTGCTTTTTCAGCGCTTTGTCTATTTGAATAGACGCTGAAAACACAAGCACCGGTACCAGTCAGGCGAGTCGGGGCATATTCTAACAATCGGTCGATGGTATTGGCAACCTCAGGATAGAGCTTTTTGACCAATGGTTCACAATCGTTACGGGTGTGGTCAAAGTGATAATCTTCGTTCGCCAGTTTCGCTGAGTCGCGATGTAATTCCGGATGTTGGAAAATTCCGGCTGTCGATACATGACAATTGGGTTTGGCGACAAGGTACCAATGCTCAACCGGATTAGCCTGAGTAAACACTTCTCCAACCCCCTGTGCAAAGACGGCTTCACCTTTGATGAACACCGGAATATCAGCACCGAGAGTCAAACCAATCTCCATTAATTGTTGTTGGCTTAAGTTTAAATCCCACAGCCGATTAAGCGCCAGTAGGGTGGTTGCCGCATTAGACGACCCGCCACCGACACCGCCACCCATGGGCAGGCGTTTTTCAAGGTGGATTTTAATGCCTTTGGGTTGTGAAGAATATTGCGTTTGTAAAATACGGGCTGCGCGGATGATCAGGTTGTCGTCACTTTCGAGCGCTTTTAAATTACAACTTAAGGTGATTCGACCATCAAGGGTGGGTTCAAAGCGCAAGGTATCTGAATAATCAAGAAACTGAAAAAGGGTCTGTAACTCATGATAACCATCTTCGCGGCGGTTGTTGATGTGTAAAAATAAGTTGATTTTGGCCGGTGAAGGTAAGATCAAAGGTGTCACTAGTACAACTCCCAATCAGAAATTTTGATGATGATGGTGATATTGTTGCCCGTTAGGCGGATTTTTTTCGGTAGTTGATAGTTTTGCCTTTTAAGCGTGGCCTGTAAATAGCTTTGATAATCAATTTGCCAGGGCCGGCCTGTGGCATCGAGCAGTTTGATTTGTTTAACCCGGTTGTGTTCGTCAAATACCGTGGTTCGGTCAAAGTCTTTGCTGGTCAAACCTTTCATCCAATGCGGCATGTCGTTAATGGGTAAGGTGATCCCCTTAGTTTCATATAGCAGTGATTCCGGGTCGTCCGATGTGAGCGTTTTACCATCACTGATTAAAGTGGCTATATTGCCATCGTTGAGCATTTTCAAAATAGACATCCCCAAAAATGAGGTCAATCGTATGTCAGAATGCGTGCTTTGTTGGGTCCAATTAAGACTGGCTGAGAATTTTTCTTGCGGGCTTTTGAATATCAGTTTGCCTTTGACTTGCCAGTGCTGAAGTTGCGTCAGTGCCAATTGACGTTGTTGTTCACTTTTGTTGATGATGGTCTGTGGCTGTTCTCGTTTGAACACCTGACAGCCGCCAAGCAGGTTGATTGTCAGTAAGATCAGTAACCAACGGGCTTTTTTTGAGGTATTTATACAATTTTTCATGGTTTTATGTAGAGAATATTTCCCAGTATCTTTTTTTATGGCGTCATTTCTCGTAAAATTGCGCGTCCTTGTCACTTTGAACCAATATTGAATGACCATTCTTGCTTTAGGTATTAACCATAACACTGCCCCAGTCGAGTTGCGTGAGCGGGTGGCCTTTGCGCCTGAGCAAATGGTTAACGCCCTCGGCCAATTGCTTAAAAGCGCCGAGTTGCACGATGTTGTGATCTTGTCGACCTGTAACCGCACCGAGATTTATTGTAGCGGCAATCAGGCAAATACCGAAGTAGTTTTATCTTGGCTGTGCGGCTATCACAAAGTCGACAAACATCAGTTGAGCGAATATATCTATCAGCACCATGATCTTGATGCCTGCAAACACATTATGCGAGTTGCCTGTGGTCTTGATTCGCTGGTACTGGGTGAGCCGCAGATTTTGGGGCAGATCAAGCAGGCTTTTTCGCTTGCCAAAAACTCCGGTGCCATTTCGTCTTTGTTTGAACGTTTGTTTCAGCATTCATTCTCTGTTGCCAAGCAAGTCAGGACCGACACCGATATTGGTGCCAATGCGGTTTCGGTGGCTTATGCGGCGGTGAATCTGGCCAAACATATTTTTGGCAAGCTCAATCATGCCAAAGTGTTGTTGGTTGGCGCTGGCGAAACCATCGAGCTGGTTGCCCGTCATTTGGTCGATCAGGGGGTTGAACAAATTACCGTGGCAAACCGCACGTTGGCTCGGGCTGAATCTTTGGCTGGGCAATTCAATGGTGGTGTGATTTCTTTGGCCCAAGTGCCTTCTCAATTGGTCTACGCCGATATCGTGATCAGCTCAACAGCCAGTACATTGCCTATTATTGGCAAAGGTGTGGTTGAAGAAGCCTTGAAAAAGCGCCGTTACAGCCCCATCTTTTTGGTAGACTTGGCGGTGCCCAGAGATATTGAAGGGCAGGTGGGTGAGATTGAAGATGCTTATTTGTATACAGTAGACGATTTGCAGATGATAGTGGGTGACAATATTGCCACTCGTCATCAGGCTGCTAAAGAGGCCGAGACGATTGTTGAGCAACAAGCCAATGATTTTTCGGCGTTTTTGCAATCGCTCAATGCGGTTGATATGATCAAGCAATACCGTGACCAGTGCCAGAAAATCAAAGATGAATTACTGGCAAAAGCCAAATCTCAAATCGCCAGCGGCAAAGCGCCTGAAAAAGTCATGGAAGAGTTTGCCAATAAGCTGACCAACCGGCTGATGCACAGCCCAACCCAATCTCTGAGCAGCGCTGCCAGAGCGGGTGAACTTGAACAGTTGCACCTGATAAAAAATGTCCTTGGAATTGAATGATGAAAACATCCGTATATGCAAAGTTAGAAGGTTTGATAGAACGCCACGAAGAGATCCAAGCATTGCTGAGTGACCCATCGGTGATTGGCAATCAGGACAAATTTAAGACCTTGTCAAAAGAATACTCAGAGCTTGCAGAGGTGACGTCAACCTTTAAAGCTTACCAACAGGCAGAGGAAGCTTTTGCCGAAGCCGAAGAAATGCTCAAAGACGAAGACCCTGACATGCGCGAAATGGCGCAAGAAGAGTTCAAATTAGGCAAAAAAGCACTCGCCGTCCTCGACAACGACCTTGAAGTGTTGATGCTGCCCAAAGATCCCAATGATAGTCGCAACTGTTTCCTCGAAATCCGTGCTGGTGCCGGTGGCGACGAAGCAGCGATTTTTGCCGGTGATTTGTTTCGTATGTACAGCCGTTTTGCCGAGAGCAAAAAATGGCAGCTATCGGTGGTTAATGCCAACGAGGGCGATCATGGCGGTTATAAAGAAATTGTGGTTCAAATCACCGGCGATATGGTTTATGGCCAGTTGAAGTTTGAATCAGGCGGTCACCGGGTGCAACGAGTGCCCGAAACAGAATCGCAAGGACGTGTGCACACATCGGCCTGTACTGTGGCCGTTTTGCCGGAAATTCCTGAAGCTGAAGCGATTACCGTT
>JABSOG010000557.1 GCA_013216025.1 Algicola sp.
CTCCTTTAAATGGTTAATTAAAGGCTAGTACAGTATTGGGTTTTTTACATTTTTGGTGTGGGAGTTTGTTGTGGGGTTTGGGGGGTTGAGGCTACAAAACTTGGATTGAGCGCACATTGGAGGATGGGGGGAGGTACGAGCCGTAGTTAGCGCTTGCGCGTAACCCATCGGTTACTTGTCGTTAACCGCTAAACCTTTGTTGTACGAATGGTTGTTCCATCTATGGCTCACGTGGTGTTAAAATGCGCATATTCTTGGTTTGGCGATGGGTTATGATATGGCCCGATGGGTTACGGCTCGTACCTCGCCTAACCCATCCTCCGTGTGGATCGTTTTTCAGGTGCGAAGCGCCTCATTAGACTCATCAACCACAACCGAATCACCGCCCAAGTACCCCAGCACCAGCTGCGAAGCACCAATAGAAAACACGCAGTAACCCAAAAAGTAATAAAACCCAGGCTCAAAGTTTGAACTAAAGGTCAGCAAACCCCCGGCCCCAGACGCATTGGCCGCCATATAAGTCACAATCAGCGCCACCACAAACACATCGGCCATCGACCATTTGCTCAGTAGGCTGTTGATGGTCAACAGCCTTTGGCGGGTGAGGGAATGACGCATTAAGGTCGCGCTCAGCATCATCAGGATTTTGATGGCGGGGATCACAATACTGAACAGCATCACCAAAAAGGCGACCAGCATGTCACCCGAATCGTATAAATCTTTGACCGTGCCGCTGATGCTGCGGGTTTTTTTGTAAGCTTCGAATTCGCCTGTGATATTTGACATGCCCATCATTCGGGTGACGCCACTGATCATTTGTTTGACGCGCTCTTTTGACGCCAGCGCGTTGGTATCATCTTTGCCGACCATGGATTCGGCGAGAATATCGATGCCGGTTTCTTTGAGTTGGGCTTTGTCCATAGTGCCGGTGATGGTCAGCATCGGTTGGGTAATGCCGGGAATAAGCAGGGCTAGGGAGCCAAGTAGTAAAATGATCGGTAGCAGGGCTGATTTCATTGGGGTTAAGGCTTTAATTTTGAGTGGGTTTGTCGATTATTGCACAGACTCTACAAATCAAACAGGTCCAGACCCATATCCTGTATTGTTTCCTTTTTGGCGTCACTTTCGGCAGCGCCTGTTTCGTTGGCCTGAACGGCTGTGATGGGGATCTGTTTTTCTTTTTGTTGATATTGGTCGTACTGCTGCTTTTTGGCTTTGGCCTTACGGCGTTGGCCGCGTTTTTTACACAGCTCAATGACTTTTCGTTTTTGCTGGGGTGTCATTTTTGCCCAGTCGAAGCGCTCATCCCTTGAACGGAAACATCCCGAGCAGTAACCCCGGTTGTCGGTCTGACAAACGTTGATGCAGGGGTTTTCAATGGACAGGAGTTCAAGTTGTTGCATCATGTAGTTGTACTTGGCTCCTGTAGTGCTGACATCTATTAATTATTGCACAAGGCAAGACTTGACCCCAACAAAATTATATACTTGCGCCAGTCTACTCAAGGTTGTATTTAATGTATCAAGACATTCTGCCTTTATCGTTAGAAGGCGACTGGCATCGTGAGCCAGCAAAACACATCACCAACAATTTGTCTGGGTGGTTATTCGAACCCGGCTCGTTAACCCAAAAACTCAAACTAAACAGCGCTTCTTTCAGAGTCAAAATCTTGGCCAAGCATCAGCGCGAACTCAGCGAAGGTGAATTGACCCTGTTTGGCTGTCAACAGCAAGCTGTGCAGGTGCGCGAAGTTTTATTGTACTGCAATGAAGAGCCTTGGGTTTACGCCCAAACGCTGATGCCATTGGCCAATGTGCCAAAATCTGTTGTTAAGTTGACCACGCTTGGCGAAAAGCCGCTCGGCGAGGTGATTTTCAACGAACCGGGCATGACCCGCTCATTGATTGAAGTCGCTGAATTTGACCTGCAAAGCCCCGTGGCGATGTTAGCCGCCGAGGTCGACAAACCCCCAAGCCATTCTTTGTGGGCCAGACGTTCATGTTTTACTGTGGATGGTTATTCGCTGCTGGTGGCCGAGGTTTATCTGCCCTGCGCGGTGGCTTATCGATGAGCGCCATTGAGTTAAAAACAGGTAACTGGCCAAATTATAAATTGTTGATGCGGATGGACAAACCCATCGGCACCTATTTGCTGCTATGGCCCTGTCTTTGGGCTTTGTGGTTGGCCTCAGAAGGCATCCCTTCTTTACTTCATCTTTTTGTATTTTGTAGTGGCGTGTTTGTGATGCGCTCTGCGGGATGCGTGATCAATGATTATGCCGACCGAAAAATCGACGGTCATGTCAAAAGAACCCAAAATCGCCCGATTGTGGCCGGAAAAGTCACCCCAACCGAGGCATTACAACTATTTTTTGCCTTGATTGTGATGGGTTTTGTACTGGTGTTATTGCTAAACTGGCAGACGGTGGCGTTGTCGGTGGTGGCGTTGTTGTTGGCTTTTTGTTATCCCTTCATGAAACGTTACACCCATTTGCCCCAAGTGGTGCTGGGCGCGGCTTTCGGCTGGTCGATGCCGATGGCTTATATGGCGGTGACAGAGCAACTTCCGGCTCAGTTGTGGTGGTTGTATATTGCCAATTTATGCTGGACTGTGGCTTACGATACCCTGTATGCGATGGTCGACCGCGATGACGATATAAAAATTGGTGTGAAATCAACAGCCATTATGTTCGGTCAATATGATAAGGCCGCGGTTTTACTGTTGCAAATCATCACTTTGGTTATTTTGGCGCTTATCGGCCAAAGTCTGGCTTTATCGGCTATATTCTATGTGAGTTTAGTGGTGTCAGCAGGCTTTTTTGGCTACCAGCAATGGTTGATCCGGCACCGTGAGAAAGGCGCTTGTTTTGTGGCGTTTTTGAATAATAACTATGTTGGTATGATCGTCTTCGCTGGTATCGCGGGGCACTTCATTATTAACTAAATACAACAGTTGACCCCGGTCAACGGGGAGAATCAATGTCGGCGCTTGCTCAGTTTTGCTTACCCGCAACCAAAGTGATGGGAAACCGTCGGTATTCAGCCAAATTTGCCATTGTCAGTTTTATCTTTTTAATCCCCCTTACTGTGACCCTGTCGATGCTGTATTTGGAATTGACCAAATCCATTGATTTTACTGAAAAAGAACTCACCGGATTGCAAGCCGTTGCCACAGGTTGGAAGGGCAGCATGGCGCAAAAGAACAAAACCACCAAAGCAATGAAGTCTTTTATTGGTAATCAAAAATCGGTGGCCAATAGCTCTAACCTGTCATTGGATTTAAGTCTTGATACCAGCCAGTTGATCAAGTTTTTGGTTTCTGAAGGTCCTTTGTTGTTATCGCAGCTGTCGGAAGTTAACCGAGAGGCGGCGGCTGCCGCGCAAAAAGGCAGTTTTACGCCAAAAAGTTATACTGCGCTGTCTAATGCTGTGGGTCTAATACCCGAGCGCTTTATGAACGTTGAAAGTGTGATTGACTTGAGTATTTCGCTTAATGATCAAATCAATACCGAGCTGTCTAAACCTTGGTCTGATACCAAAAAAGCGGTTAATGAGTTTCGGACTTTTGTCAAAAGCCAAATTCTTGATCCAGACAACATTGGCGTGTCGGCCGCACAGGTGCTCGAACAGGGCAGCAAAACCACCAAACAGTTGAATAAACTGGCGCAACAAAGCATTCCGGTATTACAGTCATTGTTAGAAGCCCGGATAAGTGAGGCTTCGCAAAAGAAAACCATCGCTTTTACCGCCGCCTTTGGTTTTGTGCTGTTGGCGGTTTACGTGTTGCTGGGCATGTATTTCTCTATTGTTTCTAGCGTATCGAGACTACAGGTAGCGGTGGCCAAGGTCGATGAGGGTAATCTCAACGAAGAAATCAAGATGCCGGGCAATGATGAAATGAAGATGATTGCTGACTCTTTAAACCACATGACACGTCGCTTGAAGGGTTTGGTAGGCCGTGTCAATCAGGCGGTGGGCACCCTTAATCAATCGTCAAGTCAGATGGTGAATATTACCCAAAAAACCCTTTCGGATGTTGATTGTCAAAAGAATGAAACCAGCAAAATCACCGTGTCTATGTCAGAAATGACCGAGTCTGCCACCAATATCGAAGCCAGCGCAGTGACCGCCGAAACCGCAGCGGCCCAAGCCAAAACCGAAGCAAATGAAGGACAAAAACTGATTAATTCGTTGCAAACTATGATGGAACAAATGCAAAAAGATTTGTTTGAATCGCGTCATTCACTCGACCGTTTGGTTGAAGACAGCAAAGACATCGGCATGGTGTCTTCGGCTATTCAGGAAATTGCTGAACAAACCAATTTGCTGGCACTTAATGCGGCGATTGAAGCGGCAAGGGCCGGTGATCAAGGCCGAGGTTTTGCTGTTGTTGCCGATGAAGTTAGAACGCTGGCACAAAGAACCCAAAACCAGACGGCGCAAATCCACAGCATTATCGCCAAGTTACAAGAAGCCACCAAGATGACTCAAGAGTCGATGGTGCAAAGCGTCGGGAAAATGACCGCCAGTGTCAAAGAATCTGATTCGGTCAGCCTGTCGCTCGATAAAATTTCTGAGGTGATCAATACCATCAACGACATGAACCACACCATTTCAAGCGCTGCGACTCAACAGGTGCATTTGACCTCGCAGGTCGCCCAGCAGATTGGTGAGATCGACGGCATTGCCGAACAGACTCATCAGGGCGCGACGAAAACCGGTGAATCGGCCTATGGTCTGTCGTCTGTAGCCAGTGAGCTGGAAAGTGAAATGTCTCATTTTCAGCATTAAAAATAAATCTGCTTCGCATCTTTATAGGTGCCACTGCGTGGCGGGAAAAACAAAACTGATGATAGAGGAACAAATAGTATGATGGATTCAAATAGTGAGTTAGTGAGCATTTATCCGGCTGAAAATGGCATAGAGGGTAATCTGGTAAAAGGGTTGCTGACTGGTGAAGGCATTGATGTGCAGTTGCGCGGTGGTGAGCATTTGGGTGGGGCGATTGGCGAACTGCCTGCCGATGCGCTGGTTTCCCGGGTGTATGTTAGTAAATTTGATGAGCAACAAGGGCGTGCCATAGTTGACAACTATGTCAAAAACCGTAAGTCTGTGACCGATGCTGCCACCGACTGGGTTTGTGGTCACTGCGGCGAAACCAATACTGCCCAATTTGAAATTTGCTGGCAATGCCAGAAGGATCCTAATGAGTCATAACATCGCGTCAAACCATCAACAATTACGCGCGCTTGCCGCCCACCAACAAGCCTTGGTCGCCACCACTTTAGTCGAACGGATGCTGCCCAATTACCTATTATTTTGTGAGGTCACCGAATTTGGCGATGGCAAAGTGCTGCGCGATGCGCTGAATATTGTATGGGAAAAACAAATCGTTAAAAACCTGAAGTTTAATGCCGACATTCAGTGGGAAAAAATCGAACCCAACGTGCCAGATGTCGAAGATTTCGATATGTTTGGTGTTTATCCCGCATTGGATACGGCTATGGCGCTGGGTGCGTTGTTAGCGGGGATTGCAGGCGATGAGGATGCTTTTATCGATGTGTGCAAGCTGTCTGAGGCATCGGTGGGCAAAGTGGTTGAGCAAGAATTGGCAGTAGACAATGAAGAAATCACCGCTCAAATGGTAGAGCAACACGAGCTGATGCAGTACGAAGCCGAATTTGTCGCCGAGCTAATTAAAACCGTGAGTAAAAGCCCCAAGCCAGATAAACAGGTAGTAAAAAGTTTTCGTCAGAGGGCTTTGGCTGATGGTATTACCAATATTGGTATTGAGGTTTAACTTCGGCTACCGCTGATTAGAAC
>JABSOG010000558.1 GCA_013216025.1 Algicola sp.
GGCACTCAAACAAACCGTTGGTCATTGAAGGCGTGGTGCCCAAGTTGGCCTTGAGTTATCAGGCTGATAGCGATCGGTTGTATTATGCCACTTATTCTGAAGGATTTAGGCCGGGCGGATTTAACCGGGGCGGGGGCATAAATTCGGTTAACCCCGATTATCCCGATGTACAAACCACTTACGACACCGATGATGTGATCAACTATGAAGCGGGCTGGAAAACCCTGTTGCTCGACCGTGAATTTCGCTTTAACGGCAGTGTTTATTTCATTCAGTGGAATAACATGCAGGTGTCGCGTTTCGACCCGGTTAACGTGTCGATTTTGACCTTTATCGATAATGCGGCAGATGCGCAAATTAAAGGCATTGAATTGGATATGATGTACCGGGCAACCGGTAATCTCACGTTTTATGGGGCGTTGTCGTATAACCACACCAAATTGGTTGGGGTGAACTCTCAAGTGATCGAAATTGCCCCCATCGGCAGTGAATTACCACTAACTCCTAAATTTCAAACCAGTTTGCGCACCCGTTACGACTGGCAAATGGCCGAGTTTGATGCCCACTGGCAACTGGGTGTACAGTATGCCGGACAGTCTTACAGCTCTATTGTGATGCAAGAGCGCGAGCGCCAGGACAGTTTTACCACGGTGAATTTTTCGATTGGTATTGGCAATGATAACTGGTCGGTGAAATTATACGCCGACAACCTGACAGATGAGCGGGCAACGTTGTTTATCAATAACCAGGACGACACCCGTCGCATCACCACCAACCGACCCACAACCATAGGTTTGAGTTTTACCTATGACTATTATTGACTCGCCCCCTTCAGTACAAGCAATAGAACATCAGGTTAAACAAGGACAATTTGCCGAGGCAGAAAAAAACTGTACCGCGTTGTTGATGCAGTCTCCTGACCTTGCCGGTGTCATGTATCTAAAGGCGGTTTGTCAGCGTTACTTGAACCAACTTGAACCTGCACTACAAACCCTGCAAAAACTCAACGTCCTGACACCGGCTTATGGTCGTTGCTATCAAGAAATTGGCCATTGTTATAAAGCTCAAAACCAGTCAAACCAGGCTCTTTCGGCCTATCTAAAGGCGGTTGAATACAACCCGGGTTTGCTGGCCAGTTGGCAGGCCATTGCTGTATTGACCGACAGCGGGTTGGCCAGCTCTCATCTACACGAACGGCGTCGGGCCATGGCGAATGTTGCGCATTTGTCGAAATTACCCCGAGTGTTGCTGAGCATCATCAGTATGACGCACGAGAATAAGCTGTTTAAGGCCGAAAAACTGTGTCGTGATTTTTTGATCAAACAGCCGCACAATGTTGAAGCCATGCGGTTGTTAGCCGTTATTGCCGATAAACTGCATATTCTCGACGAGGCTGAGTTTTTATTGGCAAGCTGCGTCGAACTGGCACCCGACAACGTTTTTGTCCGGTTTGATTATGTACAGGTGCTGCACAAACGTCAGAAGTTCGCCCTGGCCTACGAGCAGGCAACTAAATTACGCACATATCAACCAGACAATCCGAGCTTTGCCACCTGTTATGCCAATCAATGTGTGGCGGTGGGCAAGTTCACTGATGCGATTGCTATTTATAAGGAGATTGAAAAGACGTTGCCAGATAATCCTCATATACCGCTGGTCATGGGTCATGCTTATAAAACCATTGGTGAGCATAGTAAAGCCGTTGATTGTTATCGAAAAAGTCATCAACTACAGCCCAGTTTGGGTGACGCTTACTGGAGTTTAGCCAATCTTAAAACCTATCGCTTTGATGCCCAGCAATTGCAGCAAATGAGCGCTTATGAATGTTCAAGCCAGACCACGCGAATAGACCGTTACCATTTGTGTTTTGCGCTGGCCAAAGGTTATGAAGATGCCAAGCAGTATGATTTGGCGTTCGACTATTATGCCAAAGGCAGTCGCCTGAAAAAAACTGAAGTGAAATACGACAATATCAAAATGAGACAAAGCTTTGAACGCCAACAATGTTATTTCAGCCAAGCCAAGGTGGCCCAATTGGCTGGGGGTGGTGAAACTGCCGCAGATCCGATTTTCATTGTGGGTTTGCCAAGAGCCGGGTCGACATTGCTTGAACAAATATTATCGTCTCATTCAATGGTCGACGGTACGATGGAGCTGGGTGATATCAGCGCTTTTGTTCATCAATTGGGCGGGCGACAATTGCTCAATGAAAGCCCTCGTTACCCAGCCGTCCTTGATCAACTGCCCACCGACAAACTGGCCGAAATGGGTCGGCGTTATCTCGAACAAACCCGTGTTCACCGTCAAGGCGCGCCGTTTTTCATTGACAAAATGCCCAATAATTTCCGCCATATTGGTTTGATCAAACTGATGTTACCCAATGCCAAGATCATTGATGCCAGACGCGACCCCATGGCCTGTTGTTTTGGGGCCTACAAGCAACTTTTTGCCCAGGGACAGGAGTTTAGTTATGACCTTGACGATTTGGCCAACTATTATCAAGGGTATGTTGAGTTGATGCAGCACTGGCACCGGGTGTTTCCGGGTCAAATTTTGCAGGTTAACTATGAACAGGTTGTCGATGACTTATCAGGGCAATTGGCCCGTATTTTGAATTACTTAGCACTGCCTTTCGAACCGGCTTGTCTAGATTTTCACCAGACCCAACGGGCGGTAAAAACCGCCAGTTCAGAGCAGGTCAGGCAACCGATAAATCGCGCCGGACTAGCACAATGGCGACATTTTGACTCTCATTTGTCAGTACTCAAAGCGTATTTTAAGGCGTGACTATGGTCAGGGTGGGGTCCTTCTATTTACCCGGCGATAGCAGGCAGCCACCAACCTTTGGCGGCGGCGTAACAACCCAGGCTGATTGAGGGTACCAGCACGACCAAGGACACAATCAACGCCACTTGTTTGGCGGTATCTGAAAATCGTTCTCTGACGTAAAAATACAGTTCAACCGCGATTAGGGTAGGGATGTAAAAGGCGAAATCCATAAATATGTCAAACGATCCCTGAAAAGTATCACTGTCATGACCCGGTAGTCCGCCATTAATAATGCCCCAAAAGCCATATTCAACCCGATATAACCAAGATGCCATGCCCAGTGCAAACAAGCGGATTGCCCAGCGACGATGCGCCTGCATTTGCTTAGCCATGGCCAGTCGCCAAGTCTGCACCGCGCAGCTGAACAGCAAAAAGCCGTAAAGCGCAAAACCCACGTCCATATAAATGCCGCCAACGGCACCGCGAGTGAGAATGAAAGTCATGCCGGCAATACTAATGACCATCGCGGTGATAACGTAGGTGCGCCCTAACATTCGGTGAAATGGTAGCGCTTTTTCTCTGATAGCCGGGATCAACTGCAAGGGGCCGATGATGCTGATCACTGCGCCGCCAAACAGGTGTAAGGCAATACTGAAGTTGGCCAGCAGCTGGTCAGGTACGTGCAAGTTGTTCAATACACGATTGAAAATGGTGTTGTCGCCAGAGGTAAAGGGTTGGGTGTATAGCGCAAAAATATACCAAGCAAAGACGGCTTGGCCGACGATTAATAACGACAACCACAATGCTGCCGGGAGCTTGCGCAGCGATACAAAGGTCGGGTTGCGTGGTGCAGTCAATATTTGTTCTTGGTTCATTACGGCCTGATCTTGCTGGGGTCAAAAAGAGGGCGTAGTTTACATTAAATTAACCTTTAGTGGAATGGTTGGTTTTTGAGCTTACTGGTTGTGCTGGCCTAAAGTCACCGACAATAATAAGCATCCCGCCCGCTGTCATTAATAAACTGGTGAGAACCATCACAAGTCGGGGCATGATGGGTCTTTTTACAGCAGCACATATAAACCGTTTTGGTTTCTTGTGCTTTGTAGATGACCGGTTTGAATACGGTGCCTGCATGAGCCCCATCACACCAAGGCTGTATGGTACTTTTGCCGCAAGAGCACCAATGGTAGGATTTACCAGCTTCAACTTCTACTGCCATGGGCCTGTCTGATGCCACTTTGCCTGATGACGCTGTTGGTTCTGTCATTGTCGTTATTCCCAAGGTCTGTTTATAATCATTATAGAACAACAATTTGAGTGACATAAAATGATAGTAGACAGCGCCCTTGGGTTAATCGAAAACACTCCCTTGATTGAATTGAAAAACATTTACGATGGCCCTGGTCGGCTTTTTGGCAAAGCCGAGTTTATTCAACCCGGGGGCAGCGTTAAAGACCGGGCAGCGCTGTACATCATTCGCGATGCTTACAAGCAGGGCAAATTGGTTAAAGGCCAAGGCGTGGTCGAAATGACCAGTGGCAATATGGGTGCTGGGCTGGCGGTGGTTTGTAATCAGTTTGGCAATCCTTTTACGGCCGTGATGTCTAGCGGCAATAGCCCGCAGCGAGTGAAAATGATGGAATCGCTGGGCGCTAGAGTCGATTTAGTGGCGCAAGTTGATGGCGTGCCGGGGCAGGTGACTGGCGGCGATATCGATGCAGCAACTGTTCAGGCGATTGCTCTGGCCAAAGAAACCGGGGCTTTTTATGTTGACCAGTTTAATAACCCTGCGTGTGTTGATGCGCATTTTTGTGGCACCGGGGCCGAATTATGGCAAGATTTGGGTGATGAATTGACGGCGTTTGTTGCAGCCGTTGGCACTGGCGGTACTTTTGTCGGTTGCAGTAAATATATTAAGCTGCAAAATCGCAATATTCATTGCGTGGCGGTAGAACCTTCAGGGTCAGAAGTCTTGGCGGGCAAACCCATTACTGATGCCAAGCATAATATGCAGGGCATTGGCTATGGTTTAATGGTGCCACACTGGGATCATTCGCTGGTGGATCACTATATTGCAGTCACCAATGACGAGGCCGAAGATTATCGTAAGTTATTGGCTGTAAAGGAAAGTCTGCATTTGGGCTTTTCGGCCGCTGCCAATGTATGCGCCAGTATCAAGTTGATGCAAAGTGGTTTGCTCGGTGAAACGCCAGTCGTTGCAACCATTCTGTGTGATTCGGGTTTAAAATATTGAGCTTTGAATCGATTCGGTTAGAATGCCTTTACGCTAATAAAAACGATTATCGCTGGCATGTTACTTCCCAAAAAACCCGTAGTTCGAATAGGCTGGCGTACCATCGCGGCGGTGCTGTTATTTTTCTGCGCATTTTTTGCTTTAATTGCCGGTGTTTCGCTCAGCGAACGTCCTACCGTGGTCGACGACAATCTGTTCACCAAGGCATATTACAGTTTGGGGCTTTTTGTGATGGGTGGCTTAGACTTGGGTATGCCTGAAGGGGGGCCGGTTGTTGCTCGCTATTGTTTGTGGTTTGCCTATCTTGGCGCGCCTTTTGTTGCGGCATCGGCATTGATCGAAGCTTTGTTTAAGGCTCTCGCACCCAGGCATTGGCAACTGCGTAAAATTAAAAATCACATCATTATTGTTGGCACCGGCGATTTAACCATGAGTTATCTCAAGGTGTTGCGCTCTCATCACCGTCGAGTGCCCATTGTGGTTATCGACAACGAAATCGATTCAGTCCGCTCTGACGAACTCAAAGAGTTATATAACGTGATGACGATTAATGGTGACATTACCCACGATTATTTTTTGCTACAACTGAGAATTGATAAAGCGGTCAAAATTCTGATGATGGGCAATGATAATTTTCAAAGTTACGAAGCCGCCCACAAAATTATTCAATTGGCCCCACAAATGGCCAACAAAGTGGTGATCCATTGTGACAACCTGCGTTTTATGCGGGCCATGGCGGGTTCTCGGGTTGCTGCATTGTGCCATTCGTTCAATTCGTATCATCTGGCCGCTGCCGGG